>NZ_RZOM01000558.1:0-4027 GCF_003999175.1 Mesorhizobium sp. M7A.F.Ca.ET.027.03.2.1
GTCTGGAACATCCGCCAGGCGAACAAAGAGACGGGAGGACATTGAGATGGCCGTCGCGACCGGAAATTCCTTCGCCAGCCGTTTTGGCGTCCACATCGCCGTGCTCATCTTCGTCGCGATCTGGACCATACCGACGCTCGGCATCCTGGTCTCGTCGCTGCGCGACAAGAACCAGATCATCGCCTCGGGCTGGTGGAACTCGTTCGCCAGTTCCACCCAGACGGAAGCAGGCCGGCTCCCGCCCGCCTCGGCGCAAGTCGAGAAGGACGGCAAGTTCGTCCTCGAGGGCAATATCTTCGGCGACGGCGCCAAGCGCGACATCAGCGCCTTCGGGGTCAAATCGGCGACACCGACGCAATATCCCGCCGGCACGACAGCCGATCTCGGCGACGGCGTGACCTTGCAGCTCAATGCCGACGGCAGCTTCATCATGCAGTCCCCGAAAGCGTTCGAAGGCGATCGCGGCCAGCGCGTCTATTATGCTTCGTCGGCGCCGCCGAAATTCACCACCGACAATTACAGAACCGTGCTGTTCTCCGAAGGCATCGGACGGTCATTCATGAATTCTCTGACCGTCACCATTCCGGCGACCGTCATCCCGATCCTGATCGCCGCATTTGCCGCTTATGCGCTGGCCTGGATGCGGTTTCCCGGCCGGGCGCTGCTGATCGCGGTCATCATCGGCCTGCTGGTGGTGCCATTGCAGATGTCGCTGATCCCGCTGTTGAAGCTCTACAACGGCGTCGGCGCTTTCTTCGGAATGCCGTCGAAGACCTATCTCGGCATCTGGCTGGCGCATACGGGCTTCGGCCTGCCCTTCGCCATCTACCTGCTGCGCAGCTACATTGCCGGCCTGCCGCGCGAAATCATGGAATCGGCGCGCATCGACGGCGCCAGCGATTTCGAGATCTTCGTCAAGATCGTCTTGCCGCTGTCGTTCCCGGTGCTGGCTTCATTTGCCATCTTCCAGTTCCTGTGGGTATGGAACGATCTGCTGGTGGCGATGGTTTTCCTCGGTACAGAGGCAGACCAGATCGTGCTGACCGCCAAGCTCAACGCGCTGTTGGGCTCGCGCGGCGGCGACTGGGAGATTCTGACGACATCGGCTTTCGTGACCATCATTGTGCCGCTGATCGTGTTCTTCTCGCTGCAGCGCTATTTTGTCCGCGGGCTGCTTGCCGGCTCGGTGAAAGGAGGCTGAGACGATGCAATCCGCTTTGAAGGCCAGCTCGAAGCCTGACCTCGCCATCGATCGCGACTGGTGGCGGGGCGCGGTGATCTACCAGATCTATCCGCGCAGCTACCAGGACTCGAATGGCGACGGCATCGGCGATCTCAAGGGCATCATAGGCCGCCTCCCCTACATCGCCGCACTCGGCGCGGATGCCATTTGGATTTCACCGTTCTTCAAGTCGCCGATGAAGGATTTCGGCTATGACGTGACGGATTACTGCGATGTCGATCCGATGTTCGGCACGCTGGCCGATTTCGACGCGCTGACCGCCGAGGCACACAGGCTGGGCTTGAAGGTGATGATCGACGAGGTGCTGTCGCACACTGCCGACAGTCATCCCTGGTTCAAGGAAAGCCGGTCGAGCCGCAGCAACCCGAAAGCCGATTGGTACGTCTGGGCAGACGCCAGGCCGGACGGCACACCGCCCAACAACTGGCTGTCGATCTTCGGCGGCTCGGCGTGGCAATGGGACACCAGCCGCCAGCAATATTACATGCACAATTTCCTGGCCGAACAGCCCGACCTCAACTTTCACAACCACGAAGTCCAGGACGCATTGCTCGAGGTCACCCGCTTCTGGCTGGAGCGCGGCGTCGACGGTTTCCGGCTCGATACCATCAATTTCTACTTCCACAGCCAGGGCCTGGAAAACAATCCGCCGCTGCCGCCGGAAGAGCGCAACGACCAGACCGCGCCGGCGGTCAACCCCTACAACTACCAGGACCATCTCTACGACAAGAGCCGGCCCGAGAACCTCGGCTTCCTCGAACGGTTCCGTGCCCTGCTCGATGAGTATCCGGCAACCGCAGCGGTCGGCGAGGTCGGCGATTCGCAGCGTGGGCTTGAAGTGGTTGCCGCCTACACCGCAGGCGGCAAGCGCGTGCACATGTGCTACTCCTTCGATTTCCTGGCGCCGGAAAAGATCAGCGCGGGCAAGGTCCGCTCGGTGCTGGAATCCTTCGGCAAAGTCGCCAGCGACGGCTGGTCGTGCTGGGCCTTCTCCAACCACGACGTGATGCGCCCGGCCTCGCGCTGGGCCGCCAATGAGGCCGACCCGACCGCCTACCTCAAGGTCATCTCGGCGCTGCTGATGTCGTTGCGCGGTTCGGTCTGCATCTACCAGGGCGAGGAGCTTGGGCTCGGTGAGGCAGAGCTGCGGTTCGAGGATCTGCAGGATCCCTATGGCATCCGCTTCTGGCCGGAATTCAAGGGCCGCGACGGCTGCCGCACGCCAATGGTGTGGGATGGCGATGCCAAGAATGGAGGCTTCTCCCCGGCAAAGCCCTGGCTGCCGGTGCCGGCCAAGCATCTGGCGCAAGCGGTCAATGTCCAGCAGGGCGACGAGGCTTCGCTGCTCGAGCACTACCGGCGCTTTCTCACCTTCCGGCGTGCCCATCCGGCGCTCGCCAAGGGCGACATCACCTTCATCGAAAGTGAGGGCGACACCGTCGCCTTCACGCGCCGCGCAGGCAACGAGCAGATCGTCTGCGTCTTCAATCTGGGAGCCGGGCCGGCCAAGGTTGACCTTGGCGGCCGATCGCTGCAACCTCTGCCCGGGCACGGATTTTCGGGGCAGGCGAACAGCGGTTCCATCGAGCTTGGCGGCTACGGCGCCTGGTTCGGGCGTCTCGACTGAATTTCCAATCACTGGAGGAAACCAATGGCCGATGTCACGCTAAGACAAGTGAAGAAGTCCTACGGCAATCTGAACATTCTCCACGGCATCGATCTCGATATCAAGTCGGGCGAGTTCATCGTCTTCGTCGGCCCGTCGGGCTGCGGCAAGTCGACATTGCTGAGGTCGATCGCCGGGCTCGAGGAAATCACCTCCGGCGAGCTCAGAATAGCCGGCGAAGTGGTGAACGACGTGCCGCCGTCGAAACGGGGCATCGCCATGGTGTTCCAGTCCTATGCGCTCTACCCGCACATGACCGTCTACGACAACATGGCGTTCTCGATGAAGATCGGCAAAGAGAACAAGGCCGAGATCGACCGCCGCGTGCGTCAGGCCGCCGAGATCCTGCAGCTGACCAAATATCTCGACCGCCTGCCTAAGGCGATGTCGGGCGGCCAGCGCCAGCGCGTCGCCATCGGCCGCGCCATCGTGCGCAATCCCAAGGTGTTCCTGTTCGACGAGCCGCTTTCGAACCTCGATGCCGCGCTTCGCGTCGCCACCCGCATCGAAATCGCCAAGCTCAAGGAATCGATGCCCAACACGACGATGATCTACGTCACCCACGACCAGGTCGAGGCGATGACGCTGGCCGACCGCATCGTGGTGCTCAAGGACGGCCATATCGAGCAGGTCGGCACTCCGATGGATCTATACAAGAAGCCCGGCAATCTGTTCGTTGCCCAGTTCATCGGCTCGCCAGCCATGAACATCCTGCCCGCGACCATCGACAAGACCGGAAACCCGACCGTCGTCAGCCATGTCGGCGGACGCAAGGCGACCGTGCCGATCGCGACGCCGGCCTCGGCAAAGGGCGCTGCGGTTAGTTTCGGCGTGCGGCCGGAGGACCTGATCATCGCCAGCGGCGCGGACTATCTGTTCGAGGGGACGGTCGACTATGTCGAGCAACTCGGCGAGGTGCAGCTTGTCTATGTCGACATCGGCCGCGCCGACCTGCCGCTGGTGACCAAGCTGCCCGGCAATGTCGAGGTCAAGCGCGGCTCGACATTGCGGCTGAGCGCCAATGGCGAGGACTTGCATATCTTCGACACCGATGGGCGGTCGTTTGCCCTTCATGAAGCGGAAGCGAAGGCGGCCTGACGCAGGACCGCGTCTTGGAC
>NZ_RZOM01000559.1:0-4014 GCF_003999175.1 Mesorhizobium sp. M7A.F.Ca.ET.027.03.2.1
CTTCAACACGCTGTTCGACGAGAACGCCGCCTGCCATATCGCGCTCGGCCAGTGCTATTCGAAGTGCTTCGTCGACGGCGCCTCGCTCAGCCAGGACGAGATCGCGGCGCGCGGCGGCAACAAGAGCTTCATCCACATCGACTGGATGATCGGTTCGGACAAGATCGACATCGATGGTATCCACAAGGACGGCGCCCGCGTGCCCGTCATGCGCAAGGGTGAATGGGCTTGACCGTACGGAGGGTGCGATGGCCTTCGACCTGGCGGTCAAGCGTATCTACGAGCCACCCGCGCCCGATGACGGGCAGCGGGTTCTGGTCGACCGCATCTGGCCGCGCGGTGTCAGCAAGGAAGACGCTGCGCTGACGCTGTGGTTGAAGGACATCGCACCGAGCGACGACCTGCGAAAGTGGTTCGGCCATGCGCCGGCGCGCTGGCCGGAGTTTCAGGAGCGGTATCGTGCTGAGCTGGACGGGAACGGCGAGGCGGTGAGTGAATTGCGAGGCTTGATCAGCCACGGCAAGGTGACGCTGCTCTATGGCGCGCATGATGAAGCGCATAACAATGCGGTGGCGCTGGCGGGGTATCTCAGCGCAAGCGCTCACAATTAGCCATCGTTAGCCAGACCTTCGTCATCTTCGGGCTTGACCCGAGGATCCATGCCGCGACCTCAGTCGAAAGGCGCAGCGGAGTAGAATCTGCACCGTTGCAACACGGATAGTCACGGCATGGATCCTATGGTCTGCGCTGCGTCGCTCCGCTCCTTGCTTCGCCATAGGATGACGAAGTGAGGTGTATGCGCTGCCCTACTTCACCACCGCCTCATAAACATCAGCCTTGAACCCCACCAGAATCCGATCCCCAACCTCCAGCACCGGTCGCTTGATCACGGTCGGCTTGGCCAGCATCAGCGCCTTGGCCTTCTTTTCGTCGAGGCTCTGCTTGTCGTTGTCCGGCAGCTCGCGAAACGTGGTGCTACCCCTGTTGAGCAACTTTTCCCAGCCGACCTTGCCAACCCAGCCATCGAGCCGCTTCGCGTCCAGTCCCTCTGCCCTGAAATCGTGAAACCGGTAGGCCACGTCATGGCCATCCAGCCAAACCCGTGCCTTCCTGACCGTGTCGCAGGTGGTGATGCCGTACATGGTGATCGTCAAAACAGTGGCCCTTCGGATTTCGAATCTGACCGCAGATTAAGGACGCTCTGCGCGCTTTGCCAGCGCTGCCCCGGCAGGCCTTCGGTTTTGCCCTTGCCAACACTAAGGAATTTTCCTAAGTGTTTTGACAGCGCCTCAGGACCAATCAATGACAAGCCTCCAGACCCCAACTCCGAGCCCTCCACCGATCGACGGCATCTTTCGCGCTCTTGCCGACCCGACGCGACGCCGCGTTGTCGAGCGGCTGAACCGCAGTCCCGCCTCGGTCAGCGAACTCGCGCAGCCTTTCAAGATGGCGCTGCCGTCCTTCATCGAACATCTCAAGATTTTGGAAGGCTGCGGGCTGGTGCACTCGCAAAAGACCGGCCGGGTCAGGACCTATCAGCTGGCACCTGAGCCGCTGAAACTCGCCGAAAACTGGCTGGCCGAACAGCGCACGCTTTGGGAGCGCCGCCTCGACCAGTTCGACGCCTATGTGATGACCCTCAAGGAGACAGAAAAATGATCTATCCCCTCAAGCCGGATCCCAGGCTGGACCTCGTGCTGGAGCGCGTCATCGATGCGCCGCGCGAATTGCTGTGGCGCGCCTTGACGACGCCGGAGCACGTCAAGCAATGGTTCACGCCGAAGCCTTGGATGATCACCGACTGCGAGATCGACCTCAGGCCGGGCGGGCTGTTCCGCACGCGCATGCAGTCGCCCGACGGAACCGAGGTCAACGACCGCCATTGCTGCTATCTCGAAATCGTGCCGAACGAGCGGCTGGTGTGGACGGATGCATTGTTGCCGGGTTACCGGCCGTCAGGAGAACCCTTCATCACCGCTGTCATTTCCTTGCAGCCGGACGGCAAGGGCACGCGCTACACCGCCACCGCCATCCATCGCGACGAGGCGACCCGCAACAACCATGAAGAGATGGGTTTCTTCGACGGCTGGGGCACGGTGGCCGATCAGCTTGCGCAGTATGTGAAGACGATCTGATCTTCCCACATGACGGCCAGGACGTTGTCTTGGCCGTCATGCTTGTTTTCAACCCGGCAGCGAAGAGAGCAGTCTCCCGGTGGCATTTCCGCCTCAATAATAGAAGCGCTCTTCGGTGATCTTGCCGTTCTTGACCGTGTAGAGGCCAACTTCATCCATGGTGACGCGCTCGCCGGTGGCCTTGGGCGTGATGTCGAACTTGAAGCGCACCGCGAACTGGTCTCCGTTGACATAGGGGCCCTCGACCGAGCCGCCATGCACTTCGTTGTTCTCCTGCCACCACTGGCCCTTCTGCCTGAGAGCCTCCTTGCCATGGGAGATGGCCATTGGCCCCGCCATGGCTTCGAGACTGACGATATCATCGGCATTGTACTTCTCGGCAGCAGCTTCGTTATCGCCCTGCTTGAGCAGCTCGGTGAAATCCTTGGCAATTTCCGCGATGGTCATTTGTGTTCCTCCTGTTCAGACGCACTGCAAGTAGGGAACAGCTTACTGCCCTGCCATCGTCGGGCCGCGTCGTAGCTGACAAGCCATGTCAGGATGACAATGTCGTGCAGATCGCGCTCCCGCACATCCGGTTGCGGACACAAGCCAATTCCGCAATTCTAGGTGAATGTGCAACCTCTACAATATTACCACGACGCAAGAGGCGGTCCGCCAATGGACACACACAATGCGCGACGTCAGCGGCAACCTTGAGCCTTCGCTTGACGTCTATCCCAATCAGCCTGGCCTAGTCGTTCGCAACACGGCGGATGGGGAGCGTGAGCTGGCGAAACTGCTTTGGGGTTTGCCAACGCCACCTGAACGCATAAAAGGCAAGGCGGACTACGGCACTACCAACGTGCGCAATCCGCAATATTCGCACTGGCAGCAATATGTCGGCGTCGAGCACAGATGCGTCGTGCCGGTGACCAGCTTTGCCGAACCCAGCCCTACCCCGAACGACAAAGACCCAGACACAGGCATCCAGCGCAATTATTGGTTTGCGCGTGACGAGAGCCGGCCGCTGTTCTTCTTCGCTGGTTTCTGGACCCGTTGGCAAGGCGTTAGAAAGGTCAAGGATGGTCCTGGCGACTTCGAGCTATTTGCCTTCATGACAACCAAGCCTAACGCCGTCATCGCGCCGATCCATGAGAAGGCTATGCCCGTGATCCTGACCACGCCGGAAGATGCCCAGGCCTGGCTTATAGCGCCGTGGGCAGAAGCGAGGCATTTGCAGCAGACAGCGCCGGACGATGCATTGGTGATTGTTGAGAAGCCCGCCACGCAGATCAAGTTTCCGCAGCAGGTGCCAACTCAAGGGTCTCTGTTCTAGGCCGCAGGATCGACTAATCAGCCGCTTTCTTAATCGTCGTCTCGCCAGATCACCCGGCGAACCATGCGGATTTCGACAAGGCGCCTGACCCGAATTTTCAAGCGTTCAGCGGCGCTCGGCAAAATAATGCTGGCATCAAGCTCGCGAAGCTTGCAGCGCTCGCACCGCATATGCCGTTCGACGTCCCAAAAGGGAATATCCCCCACAAGCTTTGCGAGATCGCCGGGCAGATAGTGCCGAGTGATGTTGCAGTGCCGGCATCGAACACGAATGAGTTGCCCGACTTCGTGCGCAAGGCACAGGGTCTGCACATTTCGGCGCGGTCGGCTGCTCAATTCCGGCATCGGCCAAACTAGGAATATATTCCCCGGCGAGTCAATCCTACTTAGTTCCATGGTCTTTTGTTCACAGCCGGCTGACAGGTCCACATAGTCAGGGCGACGACGGCCCGTAGCCGATGATGCCCTTGACCTCGAAGTTGGTCGCCCAATCGGCGTAGTGCTTGTAGCCACGGAGCGGCGCGAACGGATGCTTCGGTTTTTAACGTAGCTGAAACTAACC
>NZ_RZOM01000055.1:0-12120 GCF_003999175.1 Mesorhizobium sp. M7A.F.Ca.ET.027.03.2.1
CAGGGCGGATATTCTGGTCGATTCCGACAGCGGGCCGATAAAGGTTGCCGAACTGCTGCCAAATTCGATCGTCGGCGAGATCGCCATATTGTGCAACAGCTCCCGCACTGCCACCGTCAGCGCGGCAAGTGATCTGGAGGCCTTGAGAATCCGCAAGGATCATTTCCTGAGGCTTATGAAGGAGTTCCCGGAAATGACCATCGAGATATTGCGGGTTCTTGCCGATCGGCTAAGCCATACGACCGCGGATCTGATCGACGCACGAAGCGCCTAGAGCTATGATGAGCGAAAGGTAGCATGGACGACGATTTTTTCCTGGTCAGATTTTGGGGCGTGCGCGGCAGCATTGCTGTATCCGGGCCAGAATTCGCTCGCTATGGCGGCAACACAATCTGCATTGAGATGCGATGCGGCAAGCATACGCTTCTGTTCGACGCAGGTTCTGGCCTGCGGCCTGCCGGTAGGGCGCTTCAGGCGTCGGATGTGACCGATTTCGACCTGCTTTTCACCCATTGCCATTACGATCACATCATCGGGCTGCCGGCTTTTGCGCCTATCTTCGACCCGAGCGTCAAGCTTACGCTTTGGTCCGGGCATCTTGCAGGACGCATGACGACCCGGCAGATTATCGATGAGTTCATACGGCCGCCGTGGTTTCCGGTGAAAATGAACGTCTGCAAGGCAAATCTCGACTGCCGCGATTTTGTATCCGGAGACGTGCTTCGGCCGCGCGAAGGGGTGGTGGTTCGGACCGGCAGTCTCACCCATCCGGGAGGCTGCATAGGCTACCGGATCGAATGGGGCGGCCGCGTCGTGGCGGTGATCACCGACACCGAGCACGAGCCGGACAAACTCGATCAGTCGGTGCTCGACCTGATCGAAGATGCCGACCTCGTCATTTACGATTGCACCTACACCGAGAAGGAAATGGAACGCCGCCGCGGTAACGGGCACTCGACATGGCAACAGGGCGTCAAGCTCTGTGAGGCTGCTGGTGCACGGGCGCTTGCGCTGTTTCACCACGATCCGACACGCACCGACGAGCAACTGGACGAGATGGAGAAGCTGGCCAAGGACAGGTTTGCCGGCGCTTTTGCCGCGCGGGATGGCCAGATGCTCAAATTCCGGGTCTCATCGCACAGAAAGCGCTGAGCTATTTTCCTTTACCCGCGCGGCGCCCGATCAATGTCCTGATCGGAAGCCATGCACAGGGTTCAGCCTGTGCGGTGACTGTCAACAATCGTTCGAGGAAAAGCCAGGCCGATTCATCATGTACAAGATGGTGGGTGAGCAGGCCGATCGGCTCGCCGTCGGATGCATGCTGCAAGTGTGCGATGATAGCCTGGACCAATAGACCATGATCGAGGCAGCCGCGCGTGCCATGCCAATCCATGATGTCGACATTGCTGTTGATGACCGCCAATGAAGCCGGCTTCGGCGGCCCATAGACTGACAAGGCCGCAAAACCTATCGATCCAAGGTCGGATACCACGCCGGCGTCGATCCTGTTCCATGGCGGCACCAGCATCGGAACGGCACGTGCGCCGTGCAGGCCGGTTACTCGCGACAGTCCGCGAGCCAGATCATCGAGCACCGCCTCGCGTGGCCGATGCGCGCCGAGTTCCTGCTTTTTCTGGTCCTCGGGCGCATGATTTCGGTGCGCCCAGCCATGGATCGCGACCGTGGCATGCGGGGCCTCGTCAAGCCGGGCGACAAGCTTCGCGTCGGTCAGGGCCGGAATGACGGCCAGAGTGACCGGAACCGCGAATTCACCGGTGAGGTCGAGCAGCCGATTAAGCGCAGGCGTCGGATCCACGGCGTCGTCGTCGCGCAGCCAGAACTCCGCCTTGCGGCCCGCCCGTTGCAGGCGCGCCAGCTCTTCCACCAAGGGCTGCCAGATCGGATCGGACGTCATGAGACCGGGACCTTCGCAATAAGTCCGGCCAGACGCGCAGCTGCGCCACCGAGGGAACGTTCTTCGAGAACGAAACGCCTGGCTTCCGCGGCCATGATGGTTCTTTCGTCGTCACGGGCCAGAAGCCTTTCAATGGCGGAAGCGAACGCCGCGACATCGCCCGGCGGGGTTAGAAACCCGGTCTGGCCATCCCGCACGACCTCCGGCACGCCGGCGATGTCCTGAGCCACCACCGGAAGGCCGGCGGCCTGTGCTTCAAGATAGGCAACGCCGTAGGCCTCGCCATAACCCGGCCAGACATAGATTCCCCCGGTGTAAAGGACATCCGGCACGGCGGCTGGCTCGATCGAGCCAATCCACTCGATACGATCGGCGGGCAGGTCGGCGAATTGCGCTTCGACCTCGTCGCGGGCTGGGCCGTCTCCGACGATCGACATGGTCCAGGGCAGGTGACCTATCAAGCCGAGCGCTTGCGCCAGCATGCGATAGCTGCCCAGTTTGTCGCCTGGGCGCATCATGGCGACGGTAATGAGGCGCGTCGGACAACCCCGTGCCGGGATTTCCCGGAATGCCGATGTGTCGATGAAGGGCGAAAGCATACCGAAAGCGGCCTTGGGAATAGCATCCGCCAGTCCCTGACGATCCCTTTGGGTGAAGCAGATGTTCATCGCCGCCTGTTCGATGGCTCGCGCCACCAATGCTTGGCTATCGGCCCACAAGCCGGCTTCGCGTCGCCTGGAATAGGAGGCTTCCGCTGTCACATAGGGGACAGCAAAGGCCGACGCCAGCTCCGGCCCGATCAAGTCGGGCGCCTTGTAATAAGGATGGTAGGTGAACCAGAGATCGGGCTTGCCGTCACGACCCCAAAGTTTGGTCAGCCGCGCGGCTTCCTCTGCGGCCTCGATCTTTAGTGCCTCGAAACTTTTCGACTCCGGCTGGCGTAGATAGAAGCGCAACTCAGATGCCAGTTCGACGCTATGCCCTCCGTGCTCCAGCGCTTTGACAAGCATCCGTGCCATCTGGCGGTCGCCGGAAACAACGGGATGATTGGGTGACTTCAGCGGCGCGTAGAAGGCAATTCGCATCGCGCGACCCTATCACCGGAAAGCCTGCGCAAGTCAATTTCCAACCGTAATCGACTTCACCTTCAAGCCGTGGAATATGCTATCTAATGGCCATGGAAACAGCTGTCGCGTCCGACCCGTTTGTCGCTTCTTTGCCGGTCTTCGCAAAGTTCGAAAGCGTTGCCGACATCGATAACTATCGGCCCCTCCCCGATGGCTGGGCGCTGGCCACTGCCGACATTGTCGGCTCGACCAAGGCGATCGAGGCGGGGCGCTATAAAACCGTCAATATGGCCGGCGCAAGCGTCATTTCGGCGCTGCTCAATGCGCTGGGTCGGCAAGACCTCCCCTTTGTCTTCGGCGGCGACGGCGCGCTCGTGGCGTTTCCCGGCTCGGCGCTGGAGATTGCCCGCAACGCGCTGGCGGCCGTCCAAAGGTGGGTGGCGGACGAACTGGGCCTTACCTTGCGCGCCGCGATCGTGCCGATAGGGGACATAAGGGCGCATGGCCTCGACGTTCGCGTGGCGAGGTTCCGGGCTTCCGAAGCGGCCTTCTATGCCATGTTCGCCGGCGGTGGCGGCAGTTGGGCGGAAGCTGAGATGAAAGCGGGGCGCTACCGCATCGATCCTGCGCCGGCCGGCGCGCGGCCGGATCTGACCGGCCTCTCCTGCCGTTGGAACCCGATCGAGGCCCGGCATGGCGAAATCGTCTCGATCATAGCCACACCGGGGGCGTCGCGCGACTTGCGCGGGTTTCAGTTTCTGGCTTCCGACATCATCGCCCTCGCCGGCAGGCAGGAGCGCGATGGCCACCCGGTGCCGGTGGACGGCCCGGGCTACAGTCTGCTGCCCGCCGGCCTGGATGTCGAGGCGCGGGCGATGGCCCCGGCAGGATGGCGGTGGCGGTCGAAGCTGTGGATCGTGTTCCTGATGACGCTTACGGCTGCAACCGATCGATTTGGCTGGACGATTGGCCGTTTCGATCCGAAGGTCTACAAACGCGAGGTGGCCAGCAATTCGGATTTCCGAAAGTTCGACGACGGCTTGAAGATGACCATCGACGTTGACGCGGATGTGCTGCATCGGATCCAAGACCGGCTGAAGCAGGCGGAAGAAGCGGGCATCTGCAATTATGGCCTGCACCGCCAGAAGTCCGCCTTGATGACCTGCCTCGTCATCTCGCCGCTGCAGCGCGATCACGTTCACTTCATCGATGGCGCCGCCGGCGGCTACGCGATGGCTGCCGCAAGCCTGAAGGCGAAGGCGCAGGTCTGCTGACTGCTTGCGGAATTCGAGTTCCGCAATATGCCCTCACTCATGGTTCTTGGCACCGGTGAGCCTCGCCATGGGAGCGGGTAACCTGTCCGAATTGACGGGAAAGCAGATTTTTTGGACGCCTCACGATATGACCGTCTTCTTAACCGGATTTCGAGGCGCGCCGCGCATGTCAGCGTGATCGGGCTGGCTATGCTGGGTTGCCGCTGTCGGTTGCGATCGCACGCGCCGGGTCCCCAGTTTTCCGGCTTCGACATCGAAACCTGGAAGGTCGAGAGCCCGAACAACGGCCAATCCTCCTTGAGGCAGTGACGTCGACAGCCCTTGCCGACCGGGCGGTTCCGCGCCACTGCGGATTTGTCGAACTAGCCGTCTGCGATGCCATCATAATCTGCGTTCCGACACCGCTGACGAAACACCGGAAGCCCCGAAGGATTCGATGCTGTCGTCGTGGCAACCGGCCACGACGCGATCGACTATCAGGCGATCGCTGATCACGCTCCTCTGATCGTCGACACACGCAATTTTTTTGGCCATCTCGGGGTGCCCAAGAGACAGTGGTGAAGGCCCGACGGTGTCTGAGACGGCGAATTCTTTGCCCGATGTCAGGATCGAGATTGCACTCCGCCGGAAGCCTCGCCACATAGGGTTCCAGGTGATAGATGCTGTTTTACGCCTGCTTCCTTCCTGCAAGGAGTTATTTAGGAAATTCTTCGCCGGCTTTCGTCGCCGAAGCCGGCTTCACTGACTTCGATTGTGTGGCGGATCAAAGGAGATGGCTCGTCTTCGACGGGTTTGAGATGGCATGAGCACAGCGCAAGCAGAAATTTCCACCATTCTCATGGATAAAGTTGCCGACTGGCTGAGCCAATCGGCGCTGGCGGGCAACGACCTGGAAACATTGGTAAAGGGCTTTTGTGAACGGCTGGCTGCTGCCGGCCTGCCGCTGAAGCGGGTGCATTTGAGCTTTTCGATGCTTCATCCGCTTTATGACGCGCTTGGTTTTACCTGGCTTCGCGGCCAGGGCCTGGAAGTGGAAGGCTTCCGCAGTGAGAACGGCGTTCATTCCGACAGATTCCTGACCAGCCCATATTACCATCTGCTCAGCAACAAGCTCGACCACCTGCGGCGCCGGCTTGACCCGTCGGTGCGGTCGGAGTTTCCTGTTTTCGACGACCTCAGGCGTATGGGCGTCACCGATTACATGGCTTTCGTGCACCCCTTCAACGGCGATACCAGCCAGGGCATGATGGGGTCGTGGTCGACCGACAGTGCGTCTGGCTTCAGCGACGGCATGATTTCGGCGCTACTGCGGATCCAGAACTATCTCGCTATCGCCACCAAGATGGCGGTGCTCACCAAGCTCGCCGACAACATGATGACCACTTATCTTGGCGGCGACGCCGGCAGGCGTGTGCTGGACGGCCAGATCAAGCGCGGCGAGGGTGACACAATCCGGGCCGCATTGGTCATGGGCGATATGCGCGGGTCGACAAGGCTTGCCGAAACCTCCGGTCGCGAAATCTACATCGATACGCTGAACCAGTTTTTCGATGCCATCGCTGCGCCTTTCAATCGCAAAGGCGGGCAGATCATGAGTTTCCTGGGTGATGGCTTCATCGCCGTCTACCCCTGCGAAAGGCATCCCTCGCAGTCCGAGATCGCCTGCCAGGCTGCTCTTGCGGCAGCGCACAAGGCCAGCGCGCGCATGATGGAACTCAATCTGCGCAGAAAGGAGCAGGGACTGGGCGACATAAAGTTTGGTATCGGCCTGCATGTCGGCAATGTGATGTTCGGCAATGTCGGGCTTACCGACCGGCTGACATTCTCTGTCTTCGGCTCGGCTGTAAACGAGGTGCAGCGTCTCCAGACCCTGACCAAGAAATATCCGCACAGCGTTCTCGCCAGCAAGGACTTCGCCAGCTATTGCGGCGACAACAGTTGGCTGACGCTCGGCACGGAGGAACTGGCGGGTATCAAGCAGAAGCTGACGGTGCTTTCACCCGATTTGTCGGGTGCTCTCGCCCTCGATGAAGACGCTGCGCCGATTCACGACCGGATATCGGACGCCGAGCAGGTCATGCTGCTTCATCGCGATGCCGCGCGGTTGTCGGCAAGCGACCGGAGGAAGCTCCAGTAACCGACACGATCCGGTCCGAAAGCCTTGGTGTGCAGCCCGGTCGCCGGTTCCGTCGCGGAATTCGATTCGAATCCAAGTTGCTCTAGGCTGGCAATACGCTAGTCTCGCTTTTGGGTCTGCCGCCCGGCAGACTGCCAGAGTGGGGCTGGTGTGAGGATGAATTCGGGCATTGATCTGCTGCGGATCGAGGATCTTGGCATCTCTTTTGCCATGATCGGGGGACCGTTGCATGCCGTCAGGCGCGCAAATCTTCGCGTCCTGCCCGGCAAGGTTACCGCGCTTGTGGGCGAGTCCGGTTCCGGAAAATCGGTTCTCAGCCAGGCAGTGATGGGCATTTTGCCGAATACGGCCCATGTTCGCGGCCGTATCCTGTTTTCTGATCCTGAAAAGCCCGGAACGACGCAGGATATCCTGCAGATGCAGCGTGACGGAACCGAAATCCGGGCGTTGAGAGGCAGTCGCATCGGCAAAATCTTTCAGGAGCCGATGACATCGCTGTCGCCGCTGCACACGATCGGCAACCAGGTCAGCGAATCCTTGCAGATTCATACGCCTATGGCTCGGGCGGAGCGCAAGGCGCGGACCGAGGAAATGCTCGGCCTTGTCGGATTTCCCAATCCCAAGCGCGCCTACGACATGTATCCATTTGAACTTTCGGGAGGATTGCGGCAACGCGCCATGATCGCCATGGCGCTTATCTGCCGGCCTGCTTTGTTGATCGCCGACGAGCCGACGACGGCGTTGGACGTCACCATCCAGGCGCAAATCCTGCAATTGCTGCGCGGGCTTCAGACCAAGCTGAACATGGCGATGCTGCTGATCACGCACGACCTCGGCGTGGTCGCCAATGTCGCCGACGAGGTGGTGGTCATGTACCATGGCGAGATCATGGAAATGGGGCCTGTCGAGGCGATATTCCGCCGGCCGGGCCACCCTTACCTGAAGGGCCTGATGGCAGCCGTTCCGCATTTCGACCTGAAGCCTGGTGAAAGGCTAAAGGCGCTTCGCGAGGTGCCGGTGAACGTTGGGAACCTGCTCGGCAAGCAGACTGCGCCGGCATCGAAGGGGCCGGAGGACATTCTGCTTTCGGTGAGGGATCTGACAAAGACCTTCACCACCCGCAAGTCCGGATGGTTCAGCGGGGGTCATCAAACCTCTGTTCGCGCCGTGGACGGCGTGAGCTTCGACATCAGGCGGGGTGAGTGTCTGGGTCTGGTCGGCGAAAGCGGCTGTGGCAAAACAACCGTCAGCAAGATCCTCATGCGGGCCATCACCCCCAGCGGCGGTTCTGTGATCTTCAACGGCCGCGATGGACCGACCGACGTCCTGGGCGCAGAGGGAGATGCCCTGCGCATATTGCGCGCGAAAATCCAGATGGTCTTCCAGGACCCGGTTTCGTCGCTTTCACCTCGCATGACGGTGGAGAACATCTTGAGCGAGCCGCTGGAGATCCATCAACGTGGCAATGCGGCGTCCCGACTCGCCACGGTCAAGAGCCTGATGCAGGCAATCGGGCTCGATCCGCGCTTCATAAAGCGCTATCCGCACAGTTTCTCCGGCGGGCAACGTCAGCGCATCGGCATCGCGCGTGCGTTGGCGCTAGGGCCCGAACTCCTGATCTGCGACGAGCCGGTTTCGGCGCTCGATGTCTCTGTCCAGGCGCAGATCCTGAATCTTCTGAAGGACCTGCAAAAAGAACTGGGCCTGACCTACCTGTTCATATCCCACAATCTGGCGGTGGTGGACTACATGGCAGACCGCATCGCGGTGATGTGCGGCGGGCGTATCGTCGAGCTTGCGCCGCGCGAAATTCTGCTCAGAAAACCAATCCACCCCTACACGCGCTCCCTGGTCGCCGCGGTACCTTTCCCCGATCTCGACAGGCCGATGGATTTCAAGACGCTGAAGCTCAGCGGAGCTTCCGACACCAGCGCATGGGGACCGCAATTCCGCGACGAGGGCGACGAAGATAGGCTGTCACCACTCGATCTTGGCGGTGGCCACCTCGTGCTGGCGAGACATTCGGCCGATATCAGTGAGTTACGCCATTGATCAGCCGGCGCACCGTCCTTGGTCTCATGGCTTCGGCATTTCTGCCAGGGACGTCGCGCGCCGGCGATCTGGAGCCGGAATTTCTTCGGCAACAACTGACGGTCAAGGCGCTGCCGACACTCGCTGAGCGCCTGCCCAAGAGTCCGCGCGCGCTGAATCTCGCTGCAATGGGCCGGCTGCCCGGCCAGTATGGCGGCACGCTGCGGACAATCATCGGCAGCCAGAAAGATATCCGGATGATGACGATCTACGGGTATTCTCGCCTGGTCGGCTATGACGAAAAGCTCAACATGCAACCCGACATTCTCGAGCGTTTCGACGTGGCGGATGATCGCGTCTTCACCTTCAAGATACGGGAAGGGCACAAATGGTCTGACGGCAGCCTGCTGACGCCGGAGGATTTTCGCTATTGTTGGGAAGATGTCTGGCTGAACGACGAGCTTTCGCAAGGCGGGCTCGCCCCCGCCCTGCTGGCGGACGGCAAGCCGCCACGCTTCGAGATCGTCGATCCGTTGACGGTCCGCTACAGCTGGGATGCGCCCAATCCAGACTTCCTGCCCAAGCTCGCTGCCGCTTCGCCGCTATCGCTTGTCCTGCCGGCCGCCTATCTCAAGCAGTTCCACAAGAAATATCAGGATTCATTCCGGCTCGCCGGCCTGATGAAGGAGAACCGGACCCAGAAATGGACGCTCCTGCATATCCGCATGTCGCGGCAGTATCGCCCGGAGAACCCGGAACTGCCGACGCTCGACCCCTGGCAGAACCGGACCAAGCCGCCGGCCGAGCAATTCATCTTCGAGCGCAACCCGTTCTTTCATCGAATAGACGAGAACGGCCGGCAACTGCCCTATGTTGACCGGATCATCATGAATGTCAGCTCATCGGCGATCATCTCCGCCAAGACCGGTGCGGGCGAGAGCGACCTGCAATGCATGGGAATTGACTTCAGCGACTACTCCTTCCTGAAAGACGCGGAGAAGCGCTATCCGGTGAAGATGCACCTGTGGAAACGTACACAGGGTTCTCGGCTGGCGCTGCTGCCGAATCTGAATTGCGCCGACCAGGTGTGGCGTGGCCTTCTGCGTGACGTGCGCGTGCGCCGCGCACTTTCGCTCGCCGTGGACAGGCGCGAGATCAATATGGCCGTGTTCTACGGATTGGCGCAGGAAAGCGCCGATACCGTATTGTCCGAGAGCCCGCTCTACCGGCCGGAATTCGCTAAAGCTTGGGTTGCCCATGATCCCGAGCAGGCCAATGCACTGCTCGACGAGGTCGGGCTTCTGGCACGTGACGATGACGGCCTGCGGATACTTCCCGATGGACGCTCTGCCCAGATAATCGTGGAAACCGCCGGCGAAAGCACACTGGAAACCGACGCGCTCGAACTCATCACCGATCACTGGCGAAAGATCGGCATCGCCCTGTTCATCCGGACTTCGCAGCGCGACATCTTCCGCAGCCGCGCGCTTGGCGGCCAGATCATGATGTCGATGTGGTCGGGCATCGACAATGGCGTGCCGACCGCCGACATGAACCCGAGCCAGCTGGCCCCCACCATCGACGATCAACTGCAATGGCCGCTCTGGGGTGCTCACTACTTGTCTCACGGCAAGATGGGCGAGGCGCCCGATCTTCCTGAAGTGATCGAGTTGATGGCTTTGCTCAAGCGCTGGAACGCATCGACCGAAGCGACAGAGCGCGCCGAAATCTGGAATTCGATGCTGTCGATCTACACCGATCAGGTGTTTTCGATCGGGA
Source organism: Mesorhizobium sp. M7A.F.Ca.ET.027.03.2.1 (assembly GCF_003999175.1). Classification (NCBI taxonomy): domain Bacteria; kingdom Pseudomonadati; phylum Pseudomonadota; class Alphaproteobacteria; order Hyphomicrobiales; family Phyllobacteriaceae; genus Mesorhizobium; species Mesorhizobium sp. M7A.F.Ca.ET.027.03.2.1. Next base: position 10,204 of record NZ_RZOM01000055.1, read on the forward strand.
CCGTGAACGGAACGCATCAGCCGATTCTGGTGTCCTCACGGCTGCGCAATCTGCCTGACAAGGCGCTCTTCGGCTACGATCCGACCGCCTATTTCGGTGTCTACATGCCGGATACATTCTGGCTTGGAGAGTCCTGAGCGTGCTTCGATATATTGTCTGGCGCATTACTGTGATGGTTCCAACGCTGCTGGTGATATCAGCGCTGGTGTTCACGATCATCGAACTTCCCCCCGGCGACTATTTCGACAGCTATGTCGCCGAGCTTCGGGCACAGGGCGAAGGGGTGGATTCCGATCGCATCGAGATGATGCGCAAGGAATATGGTTTCGACAAGCCGCCGATCATTCGCTACTTCTATTGGGTCGGCGGGATGCTGCACGGCGATTTCGGCTATTCCTTCGAGTATGAGCTGCCGGTTCGCGACGTCGTCGGGGACCGAATGTGGCTGACTGTGCTGGTTTCCTTCGTCACGATCATCTTCACCTGGCTCATCGCCTTTCCGATCGGCATGTACTCCGCGACGCATCAATACAGTTGGGGCGATTACGGCCTGACCTTTTTCGGCCTCCTGGGCCTTGCCATTCCGAACTTCATGCTGGCGCTGATCCTGATGTATTTCGCCAACATCTGGTTCGGCACGTCCCTCGGCCATCTCATGGACCCGCAATATCTCAGCGAGCCGATGAGCTGGGCCAAGGCGAAGTCGATACTCGCCCATCTCTGGATCCCGGTCTTAATCATCGGCACCGGCGGCACGGCAAGCATGATCCGGCGGCTGCGCGCCAATCTGCTCGATGAGCTACACAAGCAATATGTGGTGACCGCACGCGCCAAAGGCCTTCATCCGTTCAGGGCTCTGGTCAAATATCCGCTGCGCATGGCGCTCAATTTCTTTATTTCAGACATCGGCTCCATCCTGCCGGCCATCATCTCCGGCGCCGAAATCACGGCGATCGTGCTGTCTTTGGAAACGACCGGGCCGATGCTGATCAAGGCCTTGCAAAGCCAGGACATGTATCTGGCGGGGTCGTTCCTGATGTTCCTAGCCTTCCTGACAGTCATCGGTGTCCTGATTTCCGACCTGGCGCTGGCGGTGCTTGATCCACGAATTCGTTTGCAGGGCGGCAGCACCAAATGAAGACGGATTCGCCGCTCCCCGCTCCGGGTGCTCCACTAGAACACTACGTTTCCAGCGCGCCCTTTGACCTGCAGTCGGTCGAGGCGATGACGGCGGAGCAGTCGAAGGTCTTTCAGGCGTCGCAGTTGCGGTTGATGTGGTGGAAATTCCGCATGCACCGGCTTGCCCTTGTATCCGGCATATTCCTGATAGTGCTTTATTTCGGGATACTGATCTGCGAGTTTCTGGCGCCCTACAATCTGCACACGCGCAACATGGACTATATCTATTCGCCGCCGCAGCAGGTGCACCTGTTCCACAACGGCGAGTTCGTCGGGCCGTTCGTCTATGGCCGCCAGATGACGCTGGACATGGACACGCTCAAGCGGAACTACATCGACGACCCGGGCGATGTTCAGCGGGTCCGTTTCTTCTGCAAGGGCGACAGTTACCGGTTCTGGGGCCTGATCGAAGGTGACAGGCATTTTGTCTGCGCTGCCGAAAACGGCCAGCTCTTTCTGGCCGGCACCGACAGGCTGGGGCGCGACGTGCTCTCGCGCATGATCTATGGCGCACGCATTTCACTGACAATCGGCCTCGTCGGCATCAGTTTCAGCTTCCTGCTCGGCATCGTCATCGGCGGACTGGCCGGTTATCACGGCGGTATCTTCGACCTGATCGTTCAACGGATAATCGAAGTCCTGCAATCGATTCCCAGCATTCCGCTATGGCTGGCCCTGGCGGCGATCATGCCGATAACCTGGAGTCCGATCCTGATCTATTTCGGCATCACCGTGATC
>NZ_RZOM01000560.1:0-4008 GCF_003999175.1 Mesorhizobium sp. M7A.F.Ca.ET.027.03.2.1
CGTCAAGAGCCGGCGTGCCCAGTTGGGGATGCGCAGGCGCAGGAAACCCTCCATGACGATCTGGCCGGCAAGCGTTGCCGTCACCGTCGAGTTCAGGCCGGACGCCAGCAGCGCCACCGCGAACAGGATCGAGGCGATGCTCAAGCCAAGCAGCGGCGACAGCAGCTCGAATGCCTGGCCGATCTCGGCGACATCCTGGTGGCCGGTGTTGTGGAAGGCGACCGCCGACACGATCAGGATGGCGGCATTGACGAACAGCGCCAGCATCAGGGCGATGGTCGAGTCCGTCGTTGCCCATTTGATGGCGTCGCGCTTGCCTTTGTCGGTGCGCTCATAGGCACGGGTCTGCACGATAGAGGAGTGCAGATAGAGATTATGCGGCATGACGGTGGCGCCGATGATGCCGATGGCGATGTAGAGCATCTCCGGGTTGGTGACGATCTGCGACGACGGCACGAACATGGCATGCAGGATCGAGCCTGCCGGCGGGGCGGCGACAAAGATCTGGATGGCGAAGCAGCTGAAGATGATGATCAGCAGCGCGATGACGAAAGCTTCGAGATAGCGGAAGCCCTTGTTCATCAGCAGCAGCACGAGGAAGGCGTCGAGCGCCGTCAGCATGGCGCCGCTGATAAGCGGAATGCCGAACAGGAGTTGCAGCGCGATCGCGGTGCCGATGACTTCGGCCAGGTCGCAGGCGATGATGGCCAGTTCGCAGGCGATCCACAGCACGAAATTGACCGGACGGGGATAGTAGGCGCGGCAGGCCTGGGCGAGGTCGCGGCCGGTGGCGATGCCGAGCCGTGCCGCCAACGCCTGCAGCAGGATCGCCATCAGGTTGGACAGCATGATGATGAACAGCAGCGTGTAGCCGAACTGCGCGCCGCCGGCGAGATCGGTCGCCCAGTTGCCCGGATCCATATAGCCGACCGAGACCATGTAACCGGGACCCATGAAGGCGAACAGGCGGCGGAACCAGACCCCCGAACTCGGAACGGCGATGGAGGAATTGACTTCACGCAGGCTGGGCTGCTCGTCCTCGTCGGGCCTGGCGAACCGCCATGAGGAACGGGAGGCTGTGGCTTCGGCTTCGGACATGGGGGAGGGCTTTCCGGGAGACTGGGCGATGTTCCCTAAGCTATGCCATGGCTCAACATTATGCAATATGCTATATTTCATTGTCGTTGCTTTTCATCCGGCCGGCGGTCATCGGGTGGAAACGGCAATCGGAAGCGCTGGTTGCACCTGTGGCGCAATGCAAATAAACGGCCTGAAGAATCAGAGCCCGTGCTATGAAAGCATGGATGGCAAATAGTCCTGGGAGGAGCGCGTATTGGCGCTGAAGAACAGACCGGTCCCGCGCGAGCCGCTGCTTGACGCCGAAATTCATTCGGAGGGCTTCCGGCAGCAGCGCGAAGCGCGCCGCAGCGCGCTGGTCGAGGATTATGTCGAGCTGATCGCCGACCTGATCGAAGACGGCAACGAGGCGCGCCAGGTGGACATCGCCGCACGCCTGGGCGTCGCCCAGCCGACAGTGGCCAAGATGCTGACCAGGCTGTGCGCCGACGGCCTGGTGTCGAGAAAGCCCTATCGCGGCGTGTTCCTGACCGATGCCGGCCGCAAGGTCGCGGAGCAAAGCCGCATCCGCCATCAGACGGTGGAAGCCTTTTTGCGCTCGCTTGGTGTCAGCGCCGAGACGGCGCGCATCGACGCCGAAGGCATCGAGCACCATGTCAGCGCCGAGACGCTGGAAGCTTTCCGCAAGGCGATGACGGCGCGCTGAGCCGCCAGATTTCCGGCGCTGCCGGAACCGTCGCACGCCGGGCACGTTGCTCCCGACAGCGCGCGTTTTGTCGCGCGAACGGAGGAAGCGATGGGCATCGAACAAGCACCGACCGCAAAGGGCAAGCAGGCGGCCGCGGGACTGAAACAGGCGGCGGCGAGGGACGAGCGCAAGACCGAGGCGGAAACCGGCCGTCCGCTTAAAAAGGGCGCGGCGCGTTTCGAGGAACGGTCGAAGAGCTCTGACGGCAAGAGCGCCGGCGCCAAACAGGAAGATTAGGCGTCTGACGTGATTGGCTGCAGGCCAAGGCCGCTGTTGGACGTGGTTTACGTCCTTTCTTGCGGCAGTGTCTATCGCCCTCCGCTATGGCTGCGGGCGTTCGAGCCTTTTGAAAGGTCCAGTGGACCTTTCAATTTGCCTGCGGCAAACCGTTCCCTCACTCCCTGACATCCTGCACCCAGCTGCGCGGGTGGCCGTCGACGCGGAACTGGAAGATGAAATAGGGCGGGATGCAGGTGCCTTTGCCGGCTTTTGCCTGCACCAGATCGTCATAGCCTGCGGTGCAGATATAGTCCTCGCGGCAGGGATGCGCCTTGTCGCAGGCGCGCAGGCCGGCGGTCTTGGTGAATTCCTTCGTGCAGAATTTGTGGTCCTTGCCCGACGCGATGCAGTCGTTGAAGCCGGTCTTGGCCAGACGTCCGCACGTCGCCTCGCCGGGAAGCTTGTCGCAGCTCGCCTTGCGCAGCATGCCACCGGGAAAGCCGCCGGTCTTCTGCTGCGGATTGTCGTAGCGCTGGCGCGCCGCGCCATAGCCGGCGAGCTTGACCGGCGGCTTCTTGTCCCGCGCCGGGTCGATGGCGCAGGCCTTGGCGGTGGCCGGGGAGAGGCGGCAATACTGGTCGTTGCCCCAGGTCGACATCTTGATCTCGCCGAACTCGACCGGGTCGCCGACGGCCGTGCCGGCCTCGCTGACGCAGGTGCCGAAGCCCGGATGGATGGCGCTTTCATGGACGCCAGCGCAGCGCAGGCCGGTGCCGCAGGTCCAGTCCTTGAAACTTGGGTCCTCGCCGCGATAGCAGATCGAGCCCCAGCCATTGTAGAGGTCGGTGCCTTTCAGCGCCTCGGCATATCTGGCGTCCGGACGGGCGGCGAAGCCGCGCGTAAAGTCCGGGTGACTGCCGGCGGCGAACTGCTCGACGATGGCGCGGCGGCGCGGCAGGTCGGCGAAGAACACAGCCGAGCCCGGCACGAAGACGGCGTTGCGGCGCGGCTCGCTGGCCGGATCGGCGCCGGTGTAATGAAAGCCGGCAATGCCGCGCGTCTGATGGCAACCGGTGCAACTCATCTCGTTGAGCCGCAATTTGAAGCCGGCCGCCGACTTGATGGTGGCGAGCGTATTGCCCCTGGCGACGTAGTCCTTCAGCGCCTTGTCGATGTCGGCGTCGTCGACCAGCCCGTAGACGATGTTGTTCTGCGACCGGCTGAGGCCGCCGGGTGCGACGGAGACGGCGCTCCTGGCCAGGAATTTTTCATCGATGACCAGCCGGCCATGGTCGAGGTCGTAGATGTTGCGGTCGGTGAGCAGCCATTTGGCGAAAGACGGCTTGTCGGCCAGCACGGTGGCGCGGTCGATCTGGTTTTCCATCTTCGCTTCATAGAAGCTGGACGCAGCCGGATCCCATTTGAAGATCTTCAGGAGGTATTCGGCATGACCGCCGAAATCGCGCCGCGTCGATGCCGACAGCCTGAGCACCTGCATGTTGAGTTCGAGCCGCATGATCTGCGACGAATTGAGCATGGCGCCCGAGAGCGGGCCCTCGTCGGAGCGCAGCCAGGCGGCAAGCTGGTCGGGTGGGAGGTCTTTCTTTCCGGCTGCCAGCCAGCGCTGGGCAACATCGGCGCAGGAAACGTCGGTGGCGCTTGGCAGGTCCTTGGAGGCGCGGGCCTGCGCCTGCCTGGGTTTGGCGTTGAACACCAGGCTCATGGTCAACGGCAGCCGCGAGGAAATGCGCTGGCCCGCCTTTCCCTTCACCGGCTTTTCAGCGATCGAATAGTGGAAGCGGTAGATCAGCCGGATCTCGCCGCATTCGGTGTGGCCGAGATAGCCGCGGTCCATGCGGTTGACAACGCCGGTGAGGTCCAGCGTCGAGCCGTCGTCGTCGATGTATTTTGGATTGAATTTCTGGCTGGTGTCCTTCGATCTGGCCATGTCGGCGACATAGGGG
>NZ_RZOM01000561.1:0-3996 GCF_003999175.1 Mesorhizobium sp. M7A.F.Ca.ET.027.03.2.1
GGCAATGGAGCGTTATCGCTTCGGCCAGCGCGAAAGCCGCGATCGTGGCGGTCGCCTTGCCGCTTGCCGCGTGTGGCGCCGGCGGCTTCAGCCTGGAAAAAGCCGAAGTCGACCGCTCGATCCTGACCAGCAGCACGTCGGCCTCGGCCGCGCCGGCCAATTTGGATCGCGACTCCGACCAGACGACGATCGGCAATGCGGTTTCCTCGGCCGATATCGAGCAGCTCGGCGGGCAGGCCGTGCCGTGGGCCAATGCCGGCACCGGCTCGCGCGGTTCCATCACCGATCTGGCGGAATTGAAGGACAACGGCCAGACCTGCCGCCGCTTCAAGGCCTCGCGCGAAAGCTTTGACGGCGTTGCCATGTTCGAAGGCGAACTGTGACTGGCCAGCGCCGGCGGCTGGCGCATGCAGGACTTCAAGGCACTCTGATTTTCCGCGTCTGATATGCTGCTCCAGCACTGGAATTTCTTCCTATGCAAGCGCATATAGGAGGCAACCAGAGACTCAACTCTTCTCCAGGGCAGTAAGCATGCGCGACCCCTATGAGGTGCTGGGCGTTGCCAGGAACGCATCGTCCAAGGACATAAAGTCGGCGTATCGGAAACTCGCCAAGAAGCATCATCCGGACCAGAATCCGAATGATCCCAAGGCGAAGGACCGTTTTGCCGCGGCCAACCAGGCCTACGAGATCGTCGGCGACGAAAAGAATCGCGCCGCTTTCGATCGCGGCGAGATCGACGCCGACGGCAAGCCGCGATTCCAGGGCTTTGAGGGCGCTGCCGGTGGCGGCGATCCCTTCGGCGGCTTCCGCCGGCAGCAGGGTCCGGGCGGTTCGCGGTTCGAATTCCGCTCCGGCCGACCGGGTGGCGATCCGTTCGACGGCAACAGCGACATCTTCAGCCAGATTTTTGGCGACACTTTTTCGGGCGCGCGCGGTCCCGGCACGGGCGATCGCCGCCAGCAGGCGACAGCAGCCGATCTGAACGTGACGCTCGACGTCACCATCGAGGAAGCGGCGACCGCCGAAAAGGTGACGGCGATGTTCCCCGACGGCCGCAAGGTGGCGGTCAAGCTGCCGGCCTATGTCGAGGATGGCCAGACCATCCGCCTCAAGGGCCAAGGCGAGCAGGGGCCGGGCCAGCCAGGCGACGCGCTGGTCAAGATCCATCTGCGCCGACATCCACGCTACCGCATCGAGGGCCGCGACCTGCACGCCGATCTGCCGGTGGCCCTGGCGGATGCGGTGCTCGGCGCCAAGGTGCCGGTCGAGACGCCGACCGGCAGGCTCGCGGTCAACATTCCAGCCTGGTCGAGCTCCGACAAGGTCCTGCGGCTGAAGGGCAGAGGCCTCCCGGAAAAGGCCGGCGGCCACGGCGATCTCTACGCTCATGTGCGCATCATGCTGCCGGGAGGCGGTGATAGCGCGCTCGAAGCGCTGTTGCGCAGCCAAAAAGGCTGATCGGCGGCTTTTGTCCCCTGAACTGTCCGGTTTGAGCGCTTGAAGGGGCTCTGTGCCTGTGCGATAGGGCAACCCACAAAGCTGAAATCTTGCGGAGAGCGCTGACATGGCGGGTGGACAGGGCCTAATGGCCGGCAAGCGCGGCCTCATTCTTGGCGTCGCCAACAATAGGTCGATCGCCTATGGCATCGCCAAGTCGTGCGTCGACCATGGCGCCGAGATAGCGCTGACCTATCAGGGCGAGGCGTTCAAGAAGCGCGTCGAGCCGCTGGCGGCGGAACTGGGCGCCTTTGTCGCCGGCCATTGCGACGTCACCGATCCGGCGAGCCTGGACGAGGTTTTCGCCAATGTCGCCAAACATTGGGGCAAGCTTGATTTCCTGGTCCACGCCATCGCCTTCTCCGACAAGGATGAACTGACCGGCCGCTATGTCGAGACGACGCGCGACAATTTCCTGCGCACCATGGACATTTCGGTCTATTCCTTCACCACCATAGCCAAGCGCGCCGAGGCGCTGATGACCGATGGCGGCTCGTTGCTGACGCTGACCTACTACGGCGCCGAAAAGGTCATGCCGCACTACAACGTCATGGGTGTCGCCAAGGCGGCGCTCGAGGCCAGCGTGCGCTACCTGGCGGTCGACCTCGGCGCCAAGAAGATCCGCGTCAACGCCATCTCGGCCGGCCCGATCAAGACGTTGGCCGCCTCCGGCATCGGCGATTTCCGCTACATCCTGAAGTGGAACGAGTACAATTCGCCGCTGAAGCAGACGGTCACGCAGGAGGAAGTCGGCGATTCCGGCGTCTATTTCCTGTCCGACCTGTCGCGCGGCGTCACCGGTGAAGTGCACCACGTCGATTCGGGCTACCACGTCGTCGGCATGAAGGCGGTCGACGCGCCTGATATTTCGACGGTCAAGGACTAACGCCCGGCCAACCGTCGTCCGTCCCGATCCCGCACCGGAAGACCTGATGTACCCGCTGGTTTATATCGCGCGCCACGGCCAGACCGCGTGGAACGCCGAAATGCGACTTCAGGGGCAGGCCGATACCGATCTCAACGCTCTTGGCCGCGAACAGGCGACCGGCAACGGGCTTCGGCTAGCCGCGTTGGTCCCAAATCCCTGGGAATTCGATTTCCTCGCCAGTCCGATGAAACGGACGCGCGAAACGATGCAGCGTGTTCGCGCCGCGATGAAGCTCGATCCGGATGCCTATCGAACCGATCCGCGCCTCGTCGAAGTCAATTTCGGCGATTGGCAGGGATTTACCTTTCCCGAGCTCGAGACAGGATATCCCGGAGCAAGCAGGACGCGCGCTCTGGACAAATGGAACTTTCAGCCGCCCGGCGAAGGTGCGGAGAGCTATCAGATGCTGCTCGAACGGGTGAGGCCATGCTTCGACGCGATCGAACGCCAGACGATATGCGTGACCCATGGCGGCGTCATGCGCACCTTGTTTCGCTTCGTTCTGGGGCTGGCCGAGGACGAGGCCGCGAACCTGGAAATACCGCAGGATCGCCTGCTCAAGCTCGAAGGCAAGAGTCTGGAGTGGCTTTAATGCATGTCGCCCAAAAGTGGCCCCGGTTTTGGGAGAACGACATGCATAAAACAAAGACCTAAAGCGGGTCGCCTGAATCCGTTCAGACGCGACACGCTTTAGGCCATTGGCAGGCGGCTCGGCGAAAGCTGAACCGCAAACACAGCATTCAATTGAGGTTGGAAGCTCTAGTTGGCAGAGCTGTCCGGCAGTTCCATGTCGGTGACGATGTTTTCGCCATTGGTCACATCGTAGGCGATGACGATGTCCATGCCCGGCTTCAGCGCGTCGAGATCGGTCTCGGCGTTCAGCTTGTAGGACTTGCCGTCATCCAGCGTCAGCGTCGCCGTATCCTTGTCGATCTTCTTGATCAGGCCTTCGGTCTGGCCGGCGAAAGCGGCGGTGGAAAGCAGCAGCGTGGCGGCAATGGCGCCAATCAGGGTACGCATGATCGTTCCTCTTTATCATTGCGCCGGCATGGCGGCGGGCGTTCAACGGCGGATGGAGCAGAGCAGAAACCAACCGAATGTGTCAAAACTAAATCCGCCAGATCACAGTTTGACCCCTGTGAAAAACGCCAATAGAAGGCAACCTACAGCGCCGCGCGTCCTCTTGGACGCGCAAAGGACGCTGTAGCATTGTTGATTTTGCGCATGATCCTTTCCGAAAATCGCTCCGATTTTCGGGGTCATGCGCCAAGCCGGCTCCGCTGCCGGGCAGGGTCATTTCATGTCTCACAACACGTTCGGGCACCTTTTCCGCGTCACCACCTGGGGCGAAAGCCATGGCCCGTCGCTCGGCTGCGTGGTCGACGGCTGCCCGCCCGGCATCCGCTTCACTCGAGCCGACATCCAGGCCGACCTCGACAAGCGCCGGCCGGGGCAATCACGTTTCGTGACGCAGCGTCGCGAACCGGATGAAGTGAAGGTGCTGTCCGGCTTCATCTTCGACGAGGACGGCGAGACGATGATCACCACCGGCACGCCGGTGTCGATGC
>NZ_RZOM01000562.1:0-3989 GCF_003999175.1 Mesorhizobium sp. M7A.F.Ca.ET.027.03.2.1
CATCCCGCCCGAGAGCTCGTCCGGGTAACGCTCGCCCCAACCGCTCAAGTCAACGAGCTTGAGGTTTTCTTCCGCCACGCGGCGGCACTCCTTGCGTGATTTGCCTCGGAGTTCGAGACTGAGGGAAACATTGTCGTAGACGGTGCGGTGCGGCAGCAGCGCCATGTGCTGGAAGACCATGCCGACCGTCTCTGAGCGAAGGGTCCGGAGTTCAGACGGCGAAAGTTTGTTGATGGCATTTCCGCCGATCCGAACCTCGCCTGCGGTTGGTTCGATCAGCCGATTGAGATGGCGGACAAGCGTCGATTTCCCTGAGCCGGACAGCCCCATGATGCAAAAGATCTCGCCGGGCTCGACCGAGAAGGACACATCGGCCACACCCAGAACGCAATCGAATTCTTCAAGGACTTGCCTCTTGCTGAACCCGCGATCGCGGGCCGCCGCGAGGGCTTTCCCTTTGCGCGTCCCGAAAATTTTCCACAAGCCGGAACAGACGATGGCGGGTATAGTCATGTGCGGAACTCTCGATAGTGTGTTGTGCCTATCTTCAGACCGTAATCGGCCGGCGGATGCCGCCGGCCGATTTAAACCTCAGAGCCTCACTTGGCGGCCTTGGCTTCAGCGATCCACTTTTCCCAATCAGCGTGGTGAGCGGCGATCCAGTCGGTTGCGTGTTTCATGATCTGCTCGTTGCTCTTTTCACCATTGGCAACCTTTTGATTTTCCGCGTTGACGTCCGCAATCGGGATCTGCACGAGCTCAAAGAATTTCTTGGCTTTCGGGTTGGCTTTCAGCCAAGTCGTATTGGCGATGATCTTCTGGTCGTTCACGGCGAAGCCAAGATTCCCGAGGCCTTCAACAACTGTGTTGCCGGTCTCCGCGTCAGGAAGAGAGGTGTTCTTGACGTTGAGCCAGACAACCTCCTTGCCTGGGCGGAGAATGGCAGATACCCACAGCGGCGTCCAAGTGTAGTACAGTGTCGGCTTGCCAGCCTTGATGCGTTCGATCGCGTCAGGAATGATGGCGAAATAGCCGCCTTGCTTTTCCTCGACGGTATCACGCAGGCCATAGGCGTCGAGCTGATGCTCGATCACGCGTTCGCAGCCCCACCCCGGTTCGCAACCGTAGAGGTCTGCCTTTCCATTCCCGTCGATGTCGAAAAGCTTGGCCTTCTCGGGATCCTTGAGGTCCTCAAGATACTTGATGCCAGTGGCGTCGGCCGTTTTCTTATCGATCAGATAGCCCTGCAGGCTGTTCTTGATTAGGGTGCCGACGCTCATCAGCTTTTCATCGCCGCCTGATGCTTTCCAGAAAGTGTCGTGAAGCGGAACCCAGTGCACCGCATAAAAGGTGAGATCGCCGTTAGCTACAGCGGTATGCGCCAGCTGAACTTGAACCTGGGTCAGGTCAGCTATGTTATAGCCGAGCTCCTTGAGACCCTCATCCACGACAAATGTCTGGAACAGCTCTTCTGTCGCTCCGCTCCAGGCCGGCATGACCTGATCTGCCATTGCCGGCACCGCATAGCCAGCCATCACGGCCATGGCCAGCGCCACACATTTTATCTTCATCGTTTCCTCCCTGTGTGAGCAAATTGCTCAGCTTCTGTGACTAGTTGTTAAGGTGACGGCCCTGAAAAGTCCCACCGGACCTTGATGCCAGAGCTCGCCCGGCCTTCGCTTCTGTGTCGACAGCGAATGCGTGAAGCGATCCAGCACGATGGCCAGCGCGACGATGCCCAGGCCCCCGACTGTCGCCAAACCCACATCAAGACGGCCTATGCCGCGCAGCACCGTCTGGCCCAGTCCACCAACAGCGATCATCGAACCGATGACCACCATCGATAGCGACATCATCAGCGTCTGGTTGATGCCGGCCATGACGGTGGGTAGCGCAAGCGGCAGCTGAGCCTTCCACAGAAGCTGACGCTCCGTAGCGCCGAAGGCGCGCATGGCTTCGATCACCTCTTCCGGTACCTGCCGTATGCCGAGGTTCGTAAGGCGGATCAGCGGCGCAACCGCAAAAATTACCGTAACGATCACGCCCGGCACGTTGCCGATACCGAAGAGCATCACAATGGGAACCAGGTAGACGAACGCTGGAATGGTCTGCATCCCGTCAAGGATCGGACGCATCACCACAAATACTCGCTCGCTCCGCGCCGCCCAGATACCGAGCGGAATGCCAAGCATCACCGCTACGACGAGCGAAGTCAGCACAATTGAAAGCGTCGTCATGGCGTCCTGCCAGACGCCGATGAGACCCATAAAGATGAGAGCGCCGACGATAACCCCGGCGACCTTCCGTCCGCCGAACTGCCAAGCCGCCAGGCCCGCAACGATGATCATCACGACCGGAGGAACCGAATGGAGCGCTATGCCGAACCACTGCAGTAGAAGGTCGAAGGGCGCCTTGACCGATTGAAAGAACGGCCTGTAGTGATCAACAACCCAGCGCAGCCCGATAGTCATCCAATCAGCGAGAGGGATTACCCCGCACTCAAAAGGATCTAGTATTCCGCACTTACCCATGTTGCTGTTCTCCAGAAGCTTTCTCGCTCGAAAACTTGCTACGCCACCAGGGTCCAGGGGAATATCGCGGCGTCGCGCTAAAGTTAGTTGTGTGCAATAGGTGCTCCGGATTCCGCAAGGCCCTACGGCAGGTAGAGCTACTCTTCTATTCCTGAGCAGGTCGCACCGTTACCGACAGATGCGCAGTTCTCCCTGCTTCATGGTGCCATCGTCCAGACTTCACCGTCCTGTTCACCCGACGACGTCCATCTGGACACCACGCTCCGGACCAGGCCTGCCCTCCAGTCGGCGTGCTCGACTGGAGCCTTCAGGCGGCGAGCCAGACGTTCTGCAGATCCATTTGAAACGTCGGGTGAATTACGTAGTTCTGGACCTTTTTGTTCATGTGACCGAAGAGGCTTTGCCAGAACGGCTGGATGATCACTCCGGAGTCCTGCAACACGTCCTCGATGTTCTTCATAAACTCTTTGCGCTCGGCAGCGTCACTCACGGAGAAGGCCTTCTTGAGCTTGGCGTCAAACTCGGGGTTTGAATAAGCGGTCTCATTCCAGGCTTCGCCAGTGCGATAGGCCAATGCAAGAACCTGAACGCCGAGGGGGCGCATGTACCAGACGGTCAGCGAATATGGGTACTTTGACCAGTCATTCCAGAATGTCGAACCCGGAAGCACAGTACGTTTGACCTTGAAACCGGCCTCGCGCAGCTGGGCCGCGATGGCGTCCCCGGTGTTTTTCTGCCAATCCTCGTCGATCGAGATCAACTCATGCTCGAAGTCTGTATGTCCGGATTGAGCAATGAGTTTCCTCGCGCCCTCTACGTTCCGGCTCTTTTTGGGCAGAGCATAATATTCCGGATGAATTGGGCTGACGTGATGGTTTTCGCCGACCGTTCCCCGCCCTGCATAGCCGAGTTGAAGGACAGCGTTGTTATCGACCGCCATCTGCAGCGCGTTTCGGACCTTCTTGTCGTCATATGGTTTGTGGGCGGTGTTGGTGCGGCACACGAGCGTCGTTGCCGTTGCGACTTCCGATTTTACCAGGTCCATCTTGTCCAGAATGTCGATGAAGTCAGCCGGAGTCTCCAGATTGAGATCGACCTCCCCGGACTCGAAAGCAGCCACCGTCGCCTGGAAGTCGGTCCCATAATCGACGAACTGCACGCCATCGAGCAACGCCTCGCCGCCCCACCACTTGCCATCCTGCCGGCGTTTGACTTCAGCCTTGCTGCCGACCAAGTAGGATACCAGTTCAAATGGACCCGTCCCAATCGGCTTCGTGACTGGGTCGGCGCCGCCGGCATCGAAACTGGGGTGGACGATCAGCCCGGGATAGTCGGTGAAATTCGCGATTATGGCGATGTCGGGGTCGCTTAGCTCGAGTTTGACGGTATAATCATCGACCTTGACGATCGCTCCATCTCTCGCCTTGCCGTTCTTGGCATCGATAAGCCCCCCGACAC
>NZ_RZOM01000563.1:0-3987 GCF_003999175.1 Mesorhizobium sp. M7A.F.Ca.ET.027.03.2.1
CTCGGGGACCGGGATCTTTTGTCGCTTAACCCGAGCGAAATGCGAAATGTCCGCGGCGGCGAGGTTGGGTTCATCTTCCAGGACCCGATGACATCGCTCAACCCGGTCTTCACGGTAGGCTACCAGTTGATGGAGCCGTTGCGCAAGCATTTCGGTCTCAGCCGTAGCGAGGCGCGCAAGCGTGCGATCGAGCTTCTCTCGCGGGTCGGCATTCCCTCGCCGCAGGACAGGATAGACGACTATCCGCACCAGTTCTCCGGTGGGATGCGCCAGCGGGTGATGATCGCCATTGCGTTAGCCTGTGACCCAAAGGTGCTTATCGCCGATGAGCCGACGACCGCCCTCGACGTGACGATTCAGGCCCAGATCCTGGACCTCATGCAGAAGCTGCGCCAGGAAATCGGCATGAGCATCATCTGGATCACACATGATCTCGGTGTGGTAGCCGGGATCGCCGATCGGGTGATGGTCATGTATGGCGGACTTGTTGTCGAATGCGCCGCTGTCAACGATCTCTACGCAAATCCCAGTCATCCGTATACGCGCGCGCTTCTGGAAACCTTGCCGCGGGCCAATATGTCGGGGCAGGAGCGACTGAAGAGCGTTGGCGGCCAGCCGCCCCATCTCACCGTCTTTCCGACTAGCTGTCCCTTTGCGCCCAGATGTCCGCATGCTTTCGACCGGTGTCTCAGCGAAAGGCCGCCGCTGATGCCTGTTAGCCAAGGTCACGATGCGGCGTGCTGGTGGGACGTAACCAGGGGGAGGCCGCGCGATGATTTCTGAGCCCAGCATCCTCGCCAGAGATGGACAGGCCGGCGACGACGACGTCCTTCTCCGTATCAGTAACCTGACCTTGCATTTCCCGACCTATCGGGGTGTCTTCGGGCGGCAGGCAGGCAGCATCAGAGCGGTGGACGGCGTGAATTTGGAAGTCAGGCGAGGCCGAACGCTGGGCCTGGTTGGCGAGAGCGGCTGCGGCAAGACGACGACGGGGCGCGTTATCCTGCGCCTTTACGACCCCACCGGCGGCCGCATCGAATTTGATGGCGAAGACATCACGCACATCGGGGGCAACAAGCTGCGCCGCATGCGCGCGCGCATGCAGATGATCTTCCAGGATCCGCAGGCCTGCCTCAATCCGCGCATGACCGTCGGCTCGATCATCGCTGAACCGCTCAATGAGCACGCTGTGCTAAAAGGCACGGAAAAGGAGAGGCGAATCCGCGAGTTGCTCGATTCAGTGGGCCTCAACCCGAAATTCGCCAACCGCTACCCGCATGAATTCTCCGGCGGCCAGCGCCAACGCATTGGCATCGCCCGGGCGCTCGCACTCAATCCGGACTTCATTGTCTGCGACGAGCCGATCTCCGCCTTGGATGTCTCCATCCAAGCTCAGGTGGTCAATCTCCTCAAAGACATCCAGGAGCAGTTCTCGCTGACATACCTCTTTATCAGTCACGACCTTTCAATGGTTCGTCACCTCTGTGACGATGTCGCGGTGATGTATCTGGGCAAGGTGATGGAACTCGCACCGCGCGACCTCATCTACAAAGACCCAATGCATCCCTACACGAAAGCATTGCTCTCTGCGGTCCCGGTGCCGGATCCAAGGGTAGAGCGAGCTCGGCAGCGCATCGTCCTCAAGGGCGATGTACCGAGCCCGGCCAATCCGCCTTCGGGGTGTCGATTTCGCACCCGCTGCCCGGTCGCGTTCGCCAGGTGCGCGGTAGAGCAACCGGCTTGGCGAAAGCTGGCCGGAGAGCGCTGGGTCGCTTGCCACAGGGCCGAGTGAAGCAGTGGAAGCGAGGTCCCTCGCAGAAAGGTTTCACTAACGCGTCCGTGACTCACCAAGAGGACGGATTAGGCGTGGGGCAAAAGGCCGGAATAAGCCAGGCCGAGGTTAAAAAAAGAGGAGAACAACAGAATGTTAAGATTAAAATCACTTCTAGCAGGGGGGATGGTAGCGACCCTAGCCGCATCGTCTGCATTTGCCGGACGCGGCACAGACGGCGCCGTCAAGATCCTGAATTGGCAGGCGCCGTCGATGATGAACTCTTACCTCGCGCAAGGCGACAAGGAGACCATTCCTGCCTCGCTAGTGCTTGAGCCGCTAGCCGGTTATGACGAGAATGGTGAGCTTTTCCCGCGGCTTGCCGCGGAGATCCCGACCGTCGAAAACGGCGGCGTCGCCAAGGACCTCAAGTCGATCACGTGGAAGCTGAGGCCAGGCCTCAAATGGTCCGACGGTTCGCCGGTCACCTCGAAGGACGTGGTTTTCACCGCCAACTACTGTATGGACCCAAAGGTTGGCTGCTCAACAGCTAGATTCCAGGGTGTCGACAAGGTCGAGGCGCTGGATGATCTGACCGTGAAAGTGACGTTCAAGGAGCCGACGGGAGTCCCCTATACCCTCTTTGTCGGCAAGGCGTCTCCGATTATCCAGGCCAACCAGTTCGCCGACTGCCTCGGCGCAAAGGCCCAGACCTGCACCGAAGCCAATTTCTATCCGGTCGGCACCGGGCCGTTTGTCGTCACCAGTTTCAAGCCGAATGACGCGATCCAGCTAAAGGCCAACCCGAACTACCGCGATCCGAACAAGCCCGCTTTCGCCGAGGTCGACATCAAGGGCGGCGGCGATGCGCTCGGGGCGGCCCGTGCCGTGCTGCAGACGGGCGAATATGACTACGCCATGAACTTGCAGCTCGCTCCGGACGTGCTAAGCGAGATGGAGAAAGGGGACAAGGGCAAGGTGGCGGTGGCCTTCGGGGCGCAAGTCGAATTCCTCTTCATGAACCTAACCGATCCCTCGCCCAGCCTCCCGCCGGAGGAGCGTTCGACAGCCAAACATCCACACCCGATTCTCAGCGACGTTCGCGTGCGCAAGGCTCTGTCGATGGCGCTAGACCGCGCGAGGTTGAGCGAGATCGGCTACGGCTCCATGGGCAAGCCCACCTGCGACTTCGTTCCGGCGCCGCCGACCTTCGCCGCCGGCAGTACGGGCTGCCTGGAGCAGGACATCCCGGACGCCAAGAGGCTTCTTGACGAGGCGGGCTGGAAGCAGGGGCCCGATGGCATCCGGGAGAAGGACGGCGAAAAGCTGAACCTCACTTTCGTGACCACGACCAACGCCGTGCGCAACCAGTTCCAGGCGATCATCAAGCAGTGGTGGCACGAGATAGGCGTTGAGGTAGAACTCAAGAGCGTCGACGCTTCGGTCTTCTTCGGCAGCGATCCGAGCAATCCGGAAACGTACACGAACTTCTACGCCGACGCCCAGATGTGGGCCGACTACTTTGACGGTACCGATCCCGGCGCATATGTCGAAGCCTACACCTGTAGCCGGGTTCCGCAGCCGGGCTCTCCAGGCACGAACACCCCGCGCTACTGCGACACGAACTACGACGCGCTCGTGACAGAACTCGGCAAGACCGCTGATATCCAGAAGCGCGGCGAGATAGTCAAAAAACTCGATACCATTCTAACGGACAGTTACGCGATCATGCCACTGGTCTGGCGCGGCGTCGTCTCGGCGATTTCCAATACGCTGGGCGGCACTATCCCGAACGCTTGGGATTCCGAGTTGGGGAACGCTCAGGACTGGTATCGCAAAAAGTGAGAGCCTGCGTGTTCTTGTAAGGGTGCTCGGCTTCCATGTCCACACCGGCCGCGGGCACTATTTCCGCGGCCGGCAGCAATAGGTACGGCGCATGCTCAACTATGCCATCCGACGACTGCTTATCGCGATCCCGACCCTGTTATTAATAAGCCTCGTGATCTTCTCGCTGCTCAAAATGGCGCCTGGCGATCCGTTATCGCAGTTGCCCCCTTCCCTTCCGCCTGAAGTGCGCGCAAAGATGCGCGCCGCTCTTGGCATCGACGGGCCGCTGTTCGTCCAGTATCTTCTTTGGCTGAAGCAGTTCTTCGTAATCGAGCCGTTGCATGGCTTCGACGTTCTTTTCGGAACGCACTTTGCGGACGGTGTACAGC
>NZ_RZOM01000564.1:0-3978 GCF_003999175.1 Mesorhizobium sp. M7A.F.Ca.ET.027.03.2.1
CAGTAATAGACAAAGCAACACTATAAATCATATAGTCCTCTTTGCGCCACGGTGGCGTCGGAGGAAAGCAATGGAAAGTGGGCTTGTGGAAATTGTCGGCGCTGTTGTTGCCGAAGAGGCAGGCCGCGTGCTTGTGCGGATTGGTGAGACCAGGGTTTGGCTACCGAAAGCCGAGGTTAATCCTCTGCCTTGCGACGACGAGTGAGAAAGGGATTGGGAATGAAGGTCCGGATTTTCAGTGAAGAGTTGGACGGTAGTGGCGTCGAGGCCGACTGGCCCGCCATTCCTCGAATTGGAGAAGTCGTTTGTTTCAAACACACGGGCGGAACGTCAAATCTCGGAGTACAGGACGTCCGCTGGCAGGTAGACACCAACGGCTCTTTCAAGGAAGTTGAGGTTCATCTCACCTTCGGGGATATCGCGCCGCGAATCTAATCCCAGTTAGCCACGCGGAAGCCGAACCGCCGCGTGGCACTTTCTTTGTACCAGTCACAATAAAGCTATTGTGCCAGAAGGCCTTTTCGTGGCCACTTGTAGCGTATGTATATGAGGGGATGGTTCCTTTTCGCGATCTCGTGACCCTGTAATAGTGAGGGGATTGCCGCTTTTGCCGGTTTTCATGGTGAATGTAAGTGAGGGGTAGGGAAACCGCGATCTCACAACCTGTATAGGTGAAGGGCGCCGCATTTCGCGATCGAGCCCGGAGTATAGTGAGAGGGTTCCGTTTTTCGAGTTGAGCCCGGAGTGCAGTAAGGGGGGTCCATTTTCTGCCCTTCAGCCCGGAGTATAGTGAGGGGCTGGTACGCACCACATTCCCCAAAGTCCCTGTATAGATAGGAAGGCTGGTTATAACCAATCAGCCGCCAAGGCGCTTATAGGTAGGAAGTCTTGATACGTACCAGTTTGGCGCCAGCGCGCTTATAGGTAGGTAGCCACACAGTTTCAGTTCAGGCGGGGTTATCCTGCGGCGCGGCCAGCGTCGTCTAAGCCCATGTGCGGCCCGCCGATCTTAACATTCCGCGCATGTGCATCTGGCAAGCCTTACCGGACTTGTGAAACTGGCGAGCCGTCCTTTCGGGGACGCTTGGGAAGCGGTCAGCGGGATGCTGATCGCCTCCCCTTTTTTATTCAAACGAACTTCTAACAGATTGAAAGGAGGCAGCGATGCCGACCTATGCGGAGCGCTGCTTTTCCGTCGAAGAAGCGGCAAGCCTGGCCGGCCTGCGGCGAGGCAATCTGGACGTGATTATCCATCGCCTCAAGGATGGCGCGGAATGCCTATTCGCAGGCAAGCGCGGCGGCAGGCGGTGGTTCTCAATCAAGGACATTACCGTGCTTGCCGTGGCGCGCGAGCTAGAGCGTAGCGGCATGGTGCTGCTTACTGCCGTTGCCACGGCATTCGAGCACTTGCAGCAACCACCAGACCCCGACGCCATCCTGATCGTACCGACCGGCACGGTTAGCGCCACAAGCGGACGGATCATCGCTGACCGCGATGTGGCGCGGCTGCTTGTCGAGAAATCTCAAACACTAATCCCAATCGGCGCCATTGCCGGCCGGGTAACTGAAGCGTGCGCGGAGATGTACAAGAATGCTGCTTGATGATCTCAAGTCGGACGTGACGGCTGCGCTTGCCGGCGAGTTACGCAGCGCTGTGCTTTGGCAATACAGCGTGGTCGATGATGGCCATGGTAACGAGGTGCCTGGCTATGACACGTCCTATCCATGTGAGGGCGTGCGCGGCTCGTATGACGCGCAGTATGCGGGCCAGTCGGGCATCCCGCGCACCGATGCAAAGATTGAACTGCTCGTCGGCACGCTGGCCGCAACACCCAAGGCACTGGACAAGGTCTACATCGACGGCGCGTGGTGGATTGTCGTCAACATTGCGATCGATCCCGCAAGTGTGATGTGGGTGTTGCAATGCTCGATCACGAGCGCGGCGCCATGAGCGCGAAAGCGGTTCCAATACCCCCGAAACGCAAGAAAGTGGATACCGGCGTCTACCTGTTGCGTTCTCTTTCCCGAAAAAAATCGGGGACAAAATCGGCGGCCGAAATCGCCATTGCCTTCCTCGAAACCCTGAAAATTCCAGAGGGTCCGAACGCCGGCAAGCCACTAAAGCTCGCCGGTTTTCAGAAAAGCTTTGTCCGCGGTGCTCTCGATCCGGCGAACATGGTGGCTTGCCTGTCGATCGGCCGCGGCAACGCGAAGACGGCCCTCTCGGCTGGTCTGGCCGCTGCTGCGGTAATGGGGAAATGGGACTCGCAGCCCAAGCGCGAAATTATCCTGGCTGCCCGTAACAGGGATCAGGCGAAAACGGCCTTCAATTTCATTGTCGGCTTCATCGAGAGCTTGCCGGATGAGGAGCAAGAGCTTTTCACAATCCGGCGCGGCTCGCGGCTGGAGGTGGAATACAGCGGCAACGGTGGCGGCCTGGCTCGCTGTATCGCAGCGGATGGCCGTTCGATCTTGGGCGGTGCACCAAACCTTGCGATTCTAGATGAGCGGGCGGCATGGGAACGCGAAAAAGGCGACCTGCTCGAAAACGCTATCTTGTCCGGCCTTGGCAAGCGTGGCGGCAAGGCCCTTATCATCTCAACCAGCGCGCCGGACGATGCGAACACCTTCAGCCGCTGGTTGGATGAGCCGCCACCCGGCACGTACGTGCAGGAACACCGCCCGGCCTTTGGGCTTCCCGCAGACGACGCGGAAAGCCTTCTGGTAGCCAATCCTGGCGCCGCTGAGGGCATTGGCGCTTCGCTTGAATGGTTGCAGGCGCAAGCTCGCCGGGCAATCGCCAGAGGCGGCTCGGCGCTATCGTCGTTCCGCAATCTCAATCGGAACGAGCGTGTCTCGACCGAAGATCGCAGCGTGCTTGTTACGGTCGACGAATGGCTTGCCGCTGAGGTGGCACCCGATGCGCTACCGGCACGCGAGGGTGAGTGCGTCCTTGGCGTCGACCTTGGCGGTTCCCGTTCGATGTCGGCAGCGGCGCTGTATTGGCCTGCCACGGGCCGTCTGGAGGCGGTAGGCACCTTCCCGACCAAGCCCGGTCTTGCTGATCGTGGCGCGGCTGACGGCGTGTCTGGCCGCTATACGGAGATGCAGGAACGGGGCGAACTCACCACGCTCGGCGAAAACACCGTTCCGCCCGGCCTATGGCTCGCCGAAGTCGTCAAACTAGCGGACGGCGCGACCATCTCCTGCATTGTCGGCGACCGGTTTCGACATGCCGAATTCGTGGAAGCCATGCAGGGCGCCGGTCTATCGCGCGTGCCGTTCATCTGGCGCGGTTTCGGTTGGAAAGACGGCTCCGAAGACATCGAACGGTTCCGCCGCGCGCTGTTTGACGGGCATGTGCAAACCCGCCCGTCGCTGCTGCTGCGCTCCGCGATGGCCGATGCGATCACGCTTATCGATCCCGCCGGGAATCATAAGCTAGCAAAGGCCCGTTCGCTGGGCCGCATCGACGCGGCTGCGGCGGCAATCCTGGCTGTGGCGGAAGGCAACCGGCGAGCCGCCAGGCCCGTCAAGAAGGCGCGTGCCGCTTCGTGGGTATGAAGCACGGTCGCGCCGGATACTCCGTATACCGCTCGGCGCAATGGCAAGCCCTGCGGCTCGAGGCCAAGCGCCGCGACGGTTTTAAATGCACCGGCTGCGGCGCCAGCGGCCGGTTGGAAGTGCATCACAAGATTTCGGTGCGGCAGGCACCGGAACTCGCCTTTGACTTGGGCAACGTCACCTGCCTCTGCCCGACCTGCCACACCAAAGCAACGAATGCCGAACGCGGCATTAAACCAAACCCCGAGCGTGAAGCTTGGGCGTCTCTACTTGAAAGGAAGCTAAGTGCTTGAATCTGTAAAAATCCAGCGCCGTCAGTCCGAAATTCGCCAGTCTCTGGCCGAACTGGTCGGTAAGGAGAAGCCGTCCGCCGACGAAGCCGCCGCAATGGCCGGCATGGACGCGGAATATCGC
>NZ_RZOM01000565.1:0-3972 GCF_003999175.1 Mesorhizobium sp. M7A.F.Ca.ET.027.03.2.1
CAACGGCATCGAATATGGCGTCATGGCCGCCTATGCCGAAGGCATGAACATCCTGAAGTCGGCCAATGCCGGCAAGCGGCAACGGACGGCGGACGCCGAGACCAGTCCGCTGGAAAACCCGCAATACTACCAGTTCGACATCGACCTTCCCCAGGTGGCCGAGGTCTGGCGGCATGGCAGCGTTATCGGCTCCTGGCTGCTCGACCTGACGGCCGGCGCGTTGAAAAGCGATCCGGGCCTGGTGAATTTCGGCGGCCGCGTTTCGGATTCCGGCGAAGGGCGCTGGACGCTGAAGGCGGCGATCGACACCGGCGTGCCGGCTCCGGTGCTGTCCTCGGCGCTGTTCGACCGCTTCTCCTCGCAGGGCGAATCCGAATTCGCCGACAAGCTGCTCTCCGCCATGCGCTATGCCTTTGGCGGCCATGTCGAGAAGCCGAAGGCCGGCAAGTGAGGACACTGGGAGAGACACGCGCATGAGCCAGGAACGGTCCGACACGCTGGTGCTCTTCGGGGCCACCGGCGACCTCGCCCACAAGAAGATATTTCCAGCCCTTTACCAGATGGTCGCCAAGGGCACGCTCACCGAGCCGGTGATCGGCGTCGCCTTCGACGCCTGGGACCTCAAGCAGTTGCAGGCGCGCGCCCGCGACGGCATCGTCAATGCGCTCGGCAAGATCGACGAGAAAGCGTTCGCCAAATTCGCCTCGCTGCTGCGCTACGTCAGCGGCGACTACCGTGACGGAGCGACGTTCGAGAAACTGAAGAGCGCGCTCGGCACCGCACAGCGGCCGCTGCACTACATGGCGGTGCCGCCGACCATGTTCGAGACCGTCGTCCAGGGGCTGGAGCAATCAGGCACGGCGCATGGCGCGCGGCTGATGGTGGAAAAGCCCTTCGGTCACGATCTGCAATCGGCGCGCTGGCTGAACCGGGTCCTGCATCTGGTGTTCGACGAACAGTCGATCTTCCGCATCGACCATTACCTGGGCAAGGAAGCGATCCAGAACCTGCTCTATTTCCGCTTCGCCAATTCGCTGCTCGAGCCGATCTGGAACCGCAACTACGTCGAGAGCGTGCAGATCACCATGGCCGAGGATTTCGGCGTCGAGGGACGTGGCCGTTTCTATGACGATGTCGGCTGCATCAGGGACGTCATCGAGAACCATCTGCTCAACATCCTGTTGCTGCTTGCCATGGAGCCGCCTGTCGGCCGCTCCGCCGACGACCTGATCGATGAGAAGGTGCAAGTGCTGCGCGCGATCAGGACGCTGACCAAAGACGATGTCGTGCGTGGCCAGTTCACCGGCTATCTCGCCGAGCCCGGCGTGGCGCCGAACTCGCCTGTCGAGACCTTCGCGGCGGTGCGTTTCTTCGTCGACACCTGGCGCTGGCAGGACGTGCCGTTCTTCATCCGCGCCGGCAAGAACATGCCGGTGCATGTCACCGAAGTGGTGGTGCGGCTGAAGCGGCCGCCGCTCGATGTCTTCGATCCGATCAAGCCCGCCGACCAGAACTACGTCCGCTTCCGCATCGACCCACAGGTGGTGATCGCCATCGGAGCACAGCGCAAGGCGCCGGGCGACGACATGATCGGCGAGCAGGTCGAACTGACGGCGCTCGACGATTCAAAGGGCGACATGCCGCCCTATGAGCGTTTGATCGGCGACGCCATGAACGGCAACGGCCAGCTCTTCACCCGCCAGGACGCCAGCGAACTGGCCTGGCGCATCGTCGGCCCGGTGCTTGGCGACACCACGCCGCCGCATCTCTACGAGCCGCTCACATGGGGACCGGCGGACGTCATGGCCGGGTTCGGGCCGCCCAATGGCTGGATCGATCCGGTGAAGTGAGAGGACCACACGATGGCCAAGGCGGTGAAGCAACCTGCATCGGGCACCGAGAAGCCGGACACTGAAAAGATCGTGCTCACGATCGACATCGGCGGCTCGCACGTCAAGATTCTCACCAGCGCCGGCGGCGAGGAGCGCCGCGCCGACTCCGGACCGGGCCTGACACCGCAGCAGATGATCGACGCGGTGAAGAAGCTCGCCGAAGGCTTGTCCTACGACGTCGTCTCGATGGGCTATCCCGGCCCGGTCAATCACAACAGGCCGCTCGCCGACCCCGCCAATCTCGGCAAGGGCTGGGCTGGATTCGACTTTGCGGGCGCGTTCGGCAAACCGGTGAAAGTGGTCAATGATGCGCTGATGCAGGCCATCGGCAGCTACGAGGGCGGGCGCATGCTGTTCCTCGGGCTCGGCACCGGTCTCGGTGCGGCGATGATCGCCGACAACGTCGCCCAACCGATGGAACTCGCGCATTTGCCCTACAGGAAGGGCAGGAGTTTCGAGGATTATGTCGGCGAACGCGGCCTGGAAAAGCGCGGCAAGAAGAAATGGCGCAAATACGTCTTCGACGTCGTCGACCGGCTCCGTGCCGCCATGCAGCCCGACTATGTCGTGATTGGCGGCGGCAACGTCGACAAGCTCGATGAATTGCCCGCCGACTCCAGGCGCGGCGACAACACACGCGCCTTCGAAGGCGGGTTTCGTTTGTGGCGCGACAAAGCGCTGATAGTCTGATACTGTTATTGTTTAATATAGTTGTTCAAAATAACGTGTGACCTGACATCAAGTCGTTGCAATGCGCAGATTTGCCGACTAGGAATTCCGCGCTACACCAACGCCATTCGTCCGTGGACGCACGAAGGACGCCATAGCATTTTGATTTCGCGCATGATCCTTTCCGGAAGTCGAATCCGATTTTCAGGTCATTCGCTGTAGACGGAGAAATAGAGTGACCGACGATAGCAACAGTGCCCGTAAAGACATCGATCTGCTCGAGCTGACCGCTCACATCGTGTCCGCTTACGTCGAGAAGAACCGCTTGCCCGCCTCCGGCTTGGCCGACCTCATCGCCAGCGTCAGCGCCTCGATAAACGCGCTCGGCAAGCCTGCGGTCCCGGTGGCTGCCCCCCTGGTCCCGGCGGTCAACCCCAAGAAGTCGGTGACACCCGATTTCATCATCTGCCTTGAAGACGGCAAGAAGTTCAAATCGCTGAAGCGTCACCTGGGCTTGCATTTCGGCCTGACACCGGACGCCTATCGCGCCAAATGGGGCTTGCCGTCGGACTATCCGATGGTCGCTCCCAACTACGCGGCCTCGCGTTCGCTGCTGGCGAAATCCATCGGCCTCGGCCGCAAGGCTGCCCCCGTGAAGGCACCCGCCAAGGGCAGGAAGGCCAAGGCCTCGGCCTGAATATTCAGTCCTGAGCCAACAGTTAGGACGACTGGAACAGAAGCCTGCCGGCGAATTCGCCTTGGCAGGCTTCCTATTTTTATGGCTTGGATGGGCCGGACGGGTTCCTAGAGCAATTCCAGGAAAAGTGTGAAACGGTTTTCCGTCCGCGTGAAAACAAGGAGTCAGAGCGGTCGCCGTTTCCGTGAAACGGTGAACTGCTCTTGGGGAGCGAGCCATGAACTACACCAGGATGGTGATCGAGAAAGAAGCGCCGGAAGAATACGGCTACGACCGTATCCGCTACAATCTTTCGGAAAGTTCGATCGCCGACCAGAAGCTCTCCGACATCGGCCTGTCGCTGCCTGATCTCACGCTTTTCTATGGCGAGCATCGCGGCGACAAGCAGTTGCGTGCACTGATCTCGGCGCAGGATGCCGGCATTTCACCGGATGATGTCCTGGTCACCGCTGGCGCCGCGGGCGCGCTGTTCATAATCTCGACCTCGCTCTTGTCGGCCAATGACCATCTCGTCGTCATCAGGCCCAACTACGCCACCAACATCGAAACCCCAAGGGCGATCGGCTGCGCCATCAGCTTTGTCGACCTGGCCTTCGAGGAAGGCTTCGCCATTGATGTCGAACGCGTCAAGGCGGCGCTGCGGCCGGACACGAAGCTGATCAGCGTCACCTGCCCGCACAACCCGACCGGCACGATGATGAGCCGAACCGAGCT
>NZ_RZOM01000566.1:0-3965 GCF_003999175.1 Mesorhizobium sp. M7A.F.Ca.ET.027.03.2.1
CTTCAGCGTCCGCGCGGCGCGTACGCTCAAGCCGCCATTGCCCGGCTGTTCCAGTTCCGTGGTTGCCATTCGCTCATTTCGCTTGCCCGCAGCCGCTCAGCAGGCCGCAGGCGGCATTCTATTCCACGCTGAGCCGATACCCAATACCGCGCACGGTCTGCAGCCAGACCGGGTTGGACGGATCGCGCTCGATCTTGCGGCGCAGCCGGTTGATCTGGACGTCGATGGTGCGCTCGCCGACCTCCGAATCGTCACCGACAAGCTCGTGGCGGGGTATCGTCTCGCCGGCCCTTGCCGCGAAGATCGCCAGGATCTCCTGCTCGCGGTCGGTCAGCTTCAGCGCCTCGCCGCCACGCTTCAACTCGCGCCGGGCGATCTGGAAGGTGTAGGGGCCGAAGACCAACTGCTCGACCTTGGGCGTGGTCGCCGGGCCACCACGGCGAAGGATGTTGTTGATGCGCAGGATCAGCTCGCGCGGATCGAACGGCTTCGGCAGGTAGTCGTCGGCGCCGGCCTCCAGCCCTGAGATGCGGCTGTCGGTCTCCGACAGGGCCGTCAGCATCAGGATCGGTACGTTCTTTTCGGCCCGCAGCGACTTGGTCAGGTCGACGCCCGTCTCACCCGGCATCATGACGTCCAGCACCAGAAGATCGAAGTCGAGGCCGGCAAGCTTGCGCCTGGCTTCGCCGGCATTGCCGGCGACGGTGACGCGAAAGCCGTTTTCGGTCAGATACTGCTTGAGAAGATTGCGGATGCGGGTGTCGTCGTCGACGACAAGCAGATGCGGCGCGTCGTCGTCCGGCGCGGCCGCGTGATCGACCCGTTCAGTGCTCTCCATGGCTTTTCCCTGACATTTTTGCGGACCCAACGTCGATCTGCGCCCTCAGTTCCGGATTGACCATCGCTTCGAGGAACCGTTCCACCAAGGTCCGTTCGGTTACTCCGGAATCCCCCAATGCAGCATGGATGCGGCGCGACTGTGGCCGCGCCAGCGCCAGCGCCAGCGCACGGCCCTTGGCGGTCGGATAAAGTTCGCGCTGTCGGCGGTCGCGCGGACCTTGCAACTGCACGACATGGTCGGTGTCGATCAACTGCTTGAGCACACGGGCCAGGCTCTGTTTGGTGATCTTCAGCACGTCGAGCAGTTCGGCGACCGTCAGGCCCGGCCTGCGGTTTACGAAATGCAGCACCCGGTGGTGGGCCCGGCCGAAGCCGTAGTCGGCCAGGATCTGGTCCGGATCGGAGGTGAAGTCGCGATAGGCGAAGAAGAGCAGCTCGATGATGGCGAAGTCGATGCCGTCCTCGACCGACATCGCGGTCCTGATCGGTTTTCCGGCGGCTGGGCTTCGATCCGTCATTATTTCTCCGTGGGAAAGAGAGATTATGTCAGTACTATTGACGTAATTTCCCTGCAATGGTAATTTTTGACAAGCTTTTGGGCGGATTGCGAACGAAAAGGCAAGGGAAGCCGGTTTTTCCGGAATTTCCTGAGTTTGCCAGAGCGCAATTATCCGCTTACGCTCCACCATAAAAGCCGCTTTGGGCGGCCGACACGAAACACACAACGATACAAGTATCCGGGCTGCCGCCCGTGGGAGGTTACCATGGCATCCGTTCCCTTCGATCAACTCGATGGCTTCATCTGGATGAACGGCGAATTCGTCCAATGGGGTGACGCCAAGATCCATGTGCTGACGCACGGGCTGCATTACGCCAGCGCCGTTTTCGAGGGAGAACGCGCCTATGGCGGCGAGATCTTCAAGCTCAACGAACACACCGAGCGCCTGCATGAATCGGCACGCCTGCTCGGTTTCAATATCCCCTATACGGTGGCCGAGCTCAACGACGCCTCTTCCACGCTTCTCAAGAAGCAGGGTTTCCAGGACGCCTATGTCCGGCCGATTGCCTGGCGCGGCAGTGAGCAGATGGGCGTCTCGGCGCAGAACAACCGCATCAACTGTGCCATCGCCATCTGGCAATGGCCGAGCTATTTCGATCCTGCGCAGAAGCTGAAAGGCATCCGTCTCGATGTGGCGGAATGGCGCCGGCCCGACCCGCGCACCGCGCCTTCCAGGTCGAAGGCCGCCGGCCTCTACATGATCTGCACCATGTCCAAGCACGCCGCCGAGGCCAAGGGCTATGCCGACGCCATGATGCTCGACTGGCGTGGCCAGGTCGCCGAAGCGACCGGAGCCAACATCTTCTTCGTCAAGGAGGGCAAGATCCACACACCCAAGCCTGACTGCTTCCTCGACGGCATCACCCGCCGCACGGTCATTGGGCTGGCCAAGGATCGCGGCCTGGAGGTGATTGAACGCGCCATCCTGCCGGAAGAGCTGGAAAGCTTCGAGCAGTGCTTCCTGACCGGGACGGCGGCGGAAGTGACGCCGGTTTCCGAGATCGGGCCTTACCGATTCGAGGTCGGCGAAATAGCCAAGAATCTTATGAATGACTATTCTGCGGCCGTTCAGCCCAAGCACGCGATCGCCGCAGAATAACGAAAGTCACAGCTTTTTTAGGAAGTAGGGGCGGTTTTCGGGCCGCCCCTTTTATTTCAGCGTTTCTGCATTTGACTTTCGTCCAATTCGGCGTCTCATGATGGTGTCGGCCCGGGAGGCTGACAGCTATGGAGGGACTAATCATATGGACATGAACACGCTTCTTCCGATCATCATACAGGTGATTACTGGCGTCATCGGTGGTCAGGCGGTCGGTGCGGCGCTCAAGACGGCGGCGATGGGTCAGCTTCCCAAAATCCTGGGCGGAGCCATTGGCGGCGTCGGCGGTGCGGCGATCCTCGGCAGCCTGCTGGGTGGCGGTGCGGTCGATCCGGCGGCTGCGGCAGCAGCAACGAGCGGTCTCGGCAGCGCGCTGAACCTGCAGAACATCGTCGGCGGCGCCGGCGGCGGCGCGATCCTGACCGCCATTCTCGGCGCGGTCATGGGCGCCATGAAGAAGTAGGCGGGCCGTTTCGGTCTTTTCAAATGGGCGGCTTCGGCCGCCCATTTCCGTTTTCGGAGCTACCGATTGTTCGTCTTTCGAGGGTGGACGCCCTTTGTCCGCGCCTCTACATCACCCGTGAACATCGAAAGGACGATCATGGGTCAGCTCAATGCCGGCATCGTGCCGGTCACACCGTTCCAGCAGAATTGCACCATCCTGTTCGACATGGATGACAAGCATGGCGTCGTCGTCGATCCTGGCGGCGATATCGACAAGGTGCTGGCGGCGCTGAAGGACAATGCGATCTCAGCCGGGGCGATCTGGATAACGCATGGCCACATCGACCATGCCGGCGGCGCAATGGAGTTGAAGGAGGCGCTCGGCGTCGAGATCATCGGTCCGCATGAGGCCGACAAGTCGCTGCTCGACAATCTGGAAAACCAGGGCAAGCGCTACGGCATCGCCGGAGCGCGCAACTGCGTGCCCGACCGGTTCCTGTCCGAAGGCGAGACCGTGTCGTTCGGCGGCCATGTGTTCGAGGTGCTGCACTGCCCCGGCCATGCACCAGGTCACGTCGTCTACTACAACCGCGCGGCCAAGTTCGCCCATGTCGGCGACGTGCTGTTCCGCGGCTCGGTCGGCCGCACCGACCTGCCGGGTGGCGACCATGCTGCACTGATCGCTTCGATCAAGGACAAGCTCCTGCCGCTCGGCGACGACATCGGCTTCATTTGCGGCCACGGTCCCGGCGGACGCTTTGGCGAGGAGAGGCGGACCAATCCGTTTCTCGTTTAGAGCAATTCACCATTTCACGGAAACGGCGGGGCCGCTCTAACCTTTGTTCTGACTCAATTCCCAAGGGAAAACGCTTTGCGCTTTTCCCGGGAAACCGTTTCACACTTTTCCTGGAATTGCTGTAGGGCGTGCCGATATTCGCCTGCCCCAATCCTGTGATGCTCCAAGCAAAAAAGCGCTGGCCTTGCGGTCAGCGCTTTTCTGTTGGGGCAGGGAGGCCCTGGTTT
>NZ_RZOM01000567.1:0-3955 GCF_003999175.1 Mesorhizobium sp. M7A.F.Ca.ET.027.03.2.1
GCGCTGGTGCCGGTGATGTAGCCGCCCAGCGTGCCGAACGCCTTGGCCAGCGTGCCTTCGATGATGTCGATGCGGTCGGCCAGGCCTTCGCGCTCGGTGATGCCGCCGCCGCGCGGCCCGTACATGCCGACGGCATGGACCTCGTCGATATAGGTCATGGCGTTGTAGCGCTCGGCGAGCTCGACGATCTCTTTGATCGGCGCGATGTCGCCATCCATCGAGTAGACGCTTTCGAAGACGATCAGCTTGGCGCGTTCGCGTCCAGCCGCCTGCAAAAGGCTTTCCAGATGCGCGACGTCGTTGTGGCGGAAGATCTTCTTCTCGGCGCCGGAACGCCGCACGCCTTCGATCATCGAGGCGTGGTTCAGTTCGTCCGAGATGATCAGGCAGTTGGGCAAAAGCTTCGCGATGGTCGAGATCGAGGCTTCGTTGGAGACGAAACCGGAGGTGAAGACCAGTGCCGCTTCCTTGTCGTGCAGGTCGGCAAGCTCCACCTCGAGCTCGACCAGCGGGTTCGACGTGCCGGAAATGTTGCGGGTGCCGCCGGCGCCCGAACCCATCTTGCCAGCGGTATTCTGGAACGCGGCGATGACGTCGGGATGCTGGCCCATGCCGAGATAGTCGTTGGAGCACCAGACGGTGATTTCCTCGGCGCGGCCATTGGAACGCCAGATGGCGCGCGGGAACTTGCCCGCGATCCGCTCCAGGTCGGCGAAAACGCGGTAGCGACGCTCGGCATGGAGCTGGTCGATCGCTTCCTCGAAGAACCGCTGATAGTTCATATAGGCTTCCCAATTTTTGCGCGGGATCATAATCATTGGCCTGTTGGTCGTCCACCTGGCCTTTTTGGTCAAAATGCCACGCCCCGGACCTGTTCCTAACGATCACGGATCGTGGCCTATTCCCTTGATGTGGATCAACTTTGTTTCAGGACGATGCCCCTAGCCGGCGATGCCGGTTACCACGGTTTCAATGGTTATGCGGCGGGCTTTCCAGTAGAAGCGGGGGTTGAGACAGTTTCCGATAAATCTTGGATAAGCGAGGACGCGGATGACGGTTTTGGTTACAGGCGGTGCCGGGTATATCGGCAGCCACATGGTCTGGGAGTTGCTTGATGCCGGCGAGAGCGTGGTCGTCCTCGATCGCCTTTCCACCGGTTTTGAATGGGCGGTGGCGCCGGAGGCGAAGCTGGTCGTCGGCGACGTCGCCGACAGGGAATTGGTCGGCTCGGTCATCAGGGAGAACAAGGTCGACGCGATCATTCATTTCGCCGGCTCGATCGTGGTTCCGGAATCGGTCGCCGACCCGCTCAGCTACTACGAGAACAACACCTCGAAGACGCGCACGCTGATCGAAACCGCGGTGCGCGAAGGCGTGCCCAATTTCATTTTTTCATCGACCGCCGCCGTCTATGGCGGGGCCGGGCTGGAGCCGGTGCGCGAGGACGCCCGCCTGTCGCCGGAATCGCCCTATGGCCTGTCCAAGCTGATGAGTGAGTGGATGCTGCGCGACGCGTCGATCGCGCATGGCCTGCGCTATACCGCGCTGCGCTACTTCAACGTCGCCGGCGCCGACCCGAAGGGCCGCACCGGCCAGTCGACGCCGGGCGCCACCCATCTGATCAAGGTCGCCTGCGAGACGGCACTTGGCAAGCGGCCGTTCATGCAGGTGTTCGGCACCGATTATCCGACGCCGGACGGCACCTGCATGCGCGACTACATCCATGTCAGCGACCTGGCGGCGGCGCATCGCCTGGCCTTGCAGCGGCTGCGTGCCGGGGGACAAAGCTTCGTCGCCAATTGCGGCTACAGCCATGGCTACTCGGTGCTCGAGGTCATCGACAGCGTGCGCCGCGCCTTCGGCCATGATTTCGAGGTGAAGATGGGCGATCGCCGTCCCGGCGACGCCGCGGCGGTGGTCGCCAATTCGGATCTCGCCCGCGCTGAACTCGGCTGGACCCCGCAACGCGACGATCTCGACCAGATCGTCGCCGACGCGCTCGCCTGGGAGCGCATCTTGACCGGCAAGAACTCCGCGCGCGGCTGAGCCGGGTTCTCCCAAGGGCTCGCAAGGCGGGCAGCGAAGCGCTATTGAAGGCGTTCGCGGCAAGGTGCGGAGGCGCCGCGCCGCGAGGAGCTCTTGGGGGATGGCATGAAAATAACGGTGCTCGGGGCCGGTGTCGTCGGTACGGCGGCCGCCTATTATCTGGCCAGCGACGGCCATGAGGTGACAGTGATCGAGCGCCATCCGGCGGCGGCACAAGGCACCAGCCAGTCCAATGCCGGCCTGGTGTCACCGGGTGACGCCACCGCCTGGGCCTCGCCGGCGGCTTTGAAGACTTTCCTGCGCGGGCTCTACAACCATGATCTCGGCATCAAGGTCAGGCTGCGCCTCGATCCCTATTTCCTCGCCTGGAGCCTGCGTTTCCTGCGCCAGTGCACGGTGGCGCGCCTGCGCGCCAACACCGACATCAAGCTCAGGCTCGCGCTCTATTCGCGTGACTGCATCAATGCGCTTTCGGAAGCGACCGGCATCCACTACGACGAGCGCAAGAAGGGCATCCTCTATTTCTTCCGCTCGCAAAAGAGCCTCGACACCGGTACCGACAATTACCGTTATCTTGCCAAGCACGGCCTGCCGATCGAAATCGTCGGCCGCGACCGGCTGGTCGAACTGGAACCAGGCCTTGCCGGCGTCAAGGACAAGATTGCCGGGGGCGTCTATTCGCCAACCGACCAGACCGGAGATTCCAAGCAGTTTGTCGACAGGCTGGCCGCCTATGCTGCCGAGAAGCTCGGCGTCAAATTCCTGTTCGGCACGACAGTCGAAGGCCTCGACATCGAGGGCGATCATGTGCGCGCGGTGATGACGTCGGCCGGCCCGGTCGCCGGCGATGCCGTGGTCATCTCGATGGGACCGGAGAGCGGCCTGCTCGGGCGCCGCTACGGCATCGACCTGCCTGTCTATCCGGTAAAAGGCTATAGCGCGACGATTCCCCTGGAGGACGAAAGCAAGGGACCGACCATGGGCGGCGCCGACGAGGACCGGCTGATCGGCTATTCCAGGCTGGGCAACCGCTTGCGGATGTCCTCGACGGCTGAATTCACCGGCTTCGACCGAACTTTCAAGCCCGCCGATTTCAAGACGATCATCAGCACCGGCAGGGATCTTTTTCCGGGTGCCTTCGACGAGAAGAAGGCTGTGTTCTGGGCGGGTCTGCGGCCGATGATGCCCAACTCGGTGCCGGTCATCGGCCAGGCTCGCTACAAGAATCTTTATCTCGACACCGGCCACGGCCATGTCGGCTGGACCATGGCCTGCGGCTCGGGGAAAATCCTTGCCGACCTCGTTTCCGGCCGCAAGCCGGAGATCGACCCGCAGGGGCTGGTCTACGGGGGGTAGTGATGTCGGGACCGCAAGTCGCTATCGACCTTGGCCGCATCGAGCGCAATGCGCGCACAATCGTCGAGCGCTGCGCGCTGTCGGGCATAAAAGTGTTCGGCGTCACCAAGGGCACTTGCGGCATGCCGCAAGTGGCGCGCGCCATGTTGCGCGGCGGTGTCGCCGGCATCGCCGAATCGCGTTTCGAGAACATCCGCCGGCTGCGCGACAGCGGCATCAACGCGCCGATCATGCTGTTGCGCAGCCCGCCGATGGCGCGTGTCGAGGAGGTGGTGCGCACCGTCGACATCAGTCTGCAGTCGGAACTCGCCACCATCCGCGAGATATCGCGCATCGCCGAGCGCATGGGCCGCATCCACGACATCATGCTGATGATCGATCTCGGAGATCTGCGCGAAGGCATCTGGCCGAACGACCTGATCCCGACCGTCGAGCAGATACTGCAGTTCAAGGGCGTTCGCATTGCTGGCATCGGCACCAATCTCGGCTGCTTCGGCGCCATCATGCCGACGCCGGAAAATCTCGGCCAGCTCGTTGCCCACGCCTACAAGAC
>NZ_RZOM01000568.1:0-3951 GCF_003999175.1 Mesorhizobium sp. M7A.F.Ca.ET.027.03.2.1
CAAGTGGCTTGCCCGTGATGACCTCGCCGCCCGGCCTGGCAAGCATGTCGAAGAGGATCAGACTGGCAGGCGTCTGCGAACTCAGTTTGCGGATTCTGCTTTGTGCCGGGTGAAGGCGCATCTGCAGCGCCTCGAAGGAAAGCTCACCGTCAACCTCAATGACAATCTCGCCGTCGATGACGAAGTGCCCGCGCTTGAGGTCACGCAAAATGTCCGTGATTTCCGGAAAATAGCGGCCGAGCGGCTTGCCGGATTTGGCGCGCAGGTCAACGGTGTCGTCGCTCTTGAAAGCCAGGCAGCGAAAACCGTCCCATTTGGGCTCGTACTGCCAGCGGTTTCCATCCCGGGGGATTTCATCGGCAAGCTTGGCCTCCATCGGAGACGTGTCCAGCGGGAGCGGGAAGGCGTTTATTGGTTCATGCACGGGTAGGCCTCCAAAACCGGTTCAGGAACGGCTCCGGCTTTTTTCAACTTCCAGGACTGGCACCGCGTTCCATCTGACGGTTCATGCCTGGTTCTTCGCGATGGGACATTTCATTTGCCGCGGAACCCGGATGACGGCTGGCCGCTTTGATGTCATCGGCAGCGCTAACGGAGATGCCCCATCGATCCCTCATTGTGGATAGCTTTTGTCGGAACCGTCATTCTCATGCAGGTGCCGCCAGGTCCCGACAGCATGCTGGTGATGGCCCGCGGCATTGGACAGGGGCGCGACGTGGCGCTGTTCACGGTGCTCGGCATGACGCTGGGCGCCGGACTTGTGCAGCTTCCGCTGATTGCATTCGGCCTGTCCTCGCTTGTCCACGCCTCGCCCCTGGCGTTCAATCTGCTTCGATGGGCCGGGGCGGCCTACATCGTCTGGCTGGGTGTCCGGCTGCTGCTTTCATCCTCGGCAACCATTCCCACAGGTGACCTCAAGGCCCTGCGGCCGCTCGCCGCCGCCCAGGAAGGAATGATCGCCAATCTGAGCAATCCCTGGCCTTTGATGTTCATGGTTGCGTTCCTGCCGCAGTTGTCAATCCGCACAGGGGCTCCGTCACGTTGCAGCTGGTGCTGCTTGGCGCAACACAGAAGATAACCGGTGTGCTGGTGCTGGGAGCCTATGCCTTGGCATCGGGCGCGGCCGGCGCATGGGTCATGCGGCACCCTCGCGCAAGGCTTTGGCAGCAGCGGCTCGCCGGCTGTCTCATCATCGGCCTCGGCTTACGGATGGCGATCGGCGGCGGTACGAGCCGCTGACCAAGCGGATGAACGGGCTGGGCCGAACACTCGACTTTGGCGTCGCGGGATTTTCTTTCGGGGAAAGTTTTGTGCCAAGTCGCCTGAATGACAGGCTCCGACACCCTTCTTCAGTGGAGCGGAGCATTCGCTTGGATGTCCGGCTCCGCCGAAAGAACCCGCATCGGATGAAACGTCGTCGCGGGCCGGGACTGGTCCAGGAACAAAAAGCCTGACCAGAGGTTCGAGCCTCGATCTCAATGCAGCTTGAAACGGCTGCTTCATCGCCGTCCGATTGGAATGTTCGTCATGATTTCTTGCGTGGCCTCGGTAAAGACGCGCCTTCAATGAACAAGCCACCTGACGAGGGCCAAAGGGCAAGCGGGCAAAAAAAGGGCGGCGTCGTTCGGGCTCTCGGGCTTGGTCTGATCACCGGCGCGGCCGATGACGACTGCTCGGCCATCGGTACCTACGCGAGCGCCGGAGCGCGGTTCGGGCCTGACCTGCTGTGGACGGCACCTGTCACGCTGCCGATGATGTATGTCGTCGTCTATCTTTCATCCAAACTAGGCCAGGTTTCGGGTCGCGGGCTTTTCAAGGTCATATCGCACTTCTATCCGCGTTGGCTGCTATGGTCCGTGCTGGTGGGCGTGCTGATTGGCAACACGATCGAGGCAGCCGCAGATCTTGGCGCCATGTCGGCGGCCATCGTGCTGTTCGTTCCTCTGCCTGCTCCCTTGGTCGTCATTGCCGTTGCGGTGGTCATTTTTGCCCTGCAGGTGTTCGGATCGTATAAATTGATCCGAAATGTGTTCCGGTGGCTGGCTCTGGCTCTGCTTGCCTATGTGGTCTCCGCGGTGCTTGCCAAACCGGATGCAGCCTCCGTTCTGCGCGGCACGCTATTGCCAAAAATCGAATTCAGCCGCGAATACCTGTCCATCCTCGTGGCCATCATCGGGACCACGCTCTCCGCATACCTTTACACGTGGCAGTCCAATCAGGAGGTGGAGGAGGAGATAGCCAAGGGTCGAACGAGCCTCGAAGAGCGCAAAGGCGCCACGGAGAGCGAACTGCGCCGATCCCGCCGCGACATCCTGATCGGCATGACGTTCTCCAATCTGATCATGTATTTCATCATTCTTTCGACAGGTTCGACGCTCTACAAGGCCGGGCAGACGCAGATCGAGACAGCGGCACAGGCGGCCGAAGCGCTGCGGCCGCTTGCCGGCGACGCTGCCAGCATTCTGTTTGCGGCCGGTGTAATTGGCGTTGGCTTTCTGGCCGTGCCGATCATGACCGCTGGCGCCGCTTTCGATTTCGCTCAGGCGATGGGATGGAAGAATAGCCTGCATTCCAAACCCCGCCAGGCTCCCAAATTCTACATCGTGATCGGGATCATAACGCTGGTGGCGGTGGGCCTCAATTTCTTCGGCTTCAACCCGATGAAGGCCCTGGTCTGGTCGGGCATTGTGCAAGGATTTTCAACGCCACCTCTGCTGCTTCTCATCCTCATCATGACCAACAACCGCAAAATCATGGGCGACAAGGTCAACAGCACAAGCACGAACATCCTGGGCGGCGTGACGACCCTGGCCATTTTTGCGGCGTCGGCGGGACTGGTGGCAAGCTGGTTCCTGTAGCTCGCCGGGCGGGAAGGATGTTCAGGCGCGGTGGAACATCGGCGGTCAATTCTCGTTGAGACGCTTGTGGGAGAGGAGATGTCCATGTCAAAGTTGCAGGCCGCCACTCCGGATCGTCTAAGACAACTCAGGCTTGAGGCGTCGGCCCATTTCGCTCCGTTAATGCTGCACGAGGCTTTGCTGCGTCTTTCCCATGCCTGTGGGAGTGAAAGTCTTGAGCGGTTCGAGAAAGCCATGGTCAATCGCATCGAAGAAGCAAAAGACGATCGTGCGGACTTCGAAACTATCAAGGAATTAGCGATCGAGCAGTTATATTCCTTGATTCGAGACGCGAACGATTCGCCAAAAAAGAAACAGCCGCTGGAGAACATAGAAAGTCGCAGAACGCACGGCCGCTCCGAAGAACCCCAAACACTCGAGGATCAGTTACAGGCAGGATTGGAGGATTCTTTTCCGGCCAGCGATCCGCCTGCGGTCGTATCCACAGCAATTCCGGGTGGAGCGAAGAAGCTGGTCGGAACCGACGAAGTTTTGAAAAAGCAGCGAGAACAAGCAGCTAGAAAGAGCAGCTAATCATAGGGCGCCGTGCCAGAAGGCTAGGAGGCGAACCACCCAGATTGCGGCAGCCGGCATCTTGCCGGCTGTTATCGCGTCAAAGCTTTACAGCCGCCTCCCTTGCCCAGAGCCGCAGTTTGCGGCACGACTGCACAAATGTCTCGACCGAGGCTGCCGTATCCAATGCTATCAGCCCCTCATCGGCATCGGGAGCGACGCCTGCTTTGGCCAGGAGCGGCTCGGCCCCCGGGGTGAAGCCGATGAACTTGCAGTGCGCAAACGCGTCAGACACGAAATCCTTCGCAGCGGCCTCCTTAACCAGCAACTCGGCGCCCGCCTCGGAGAGGAGC
The DNA here is from genome assembly GCF_003999175.1 of Mesorhizobium sp. M7A.F.Ca.ET.027.03.2.1. Classification (NCBI taxonomy): domain Bacteria; kingdom Pseudomonadati; phylum Pseudomonadota; class Alphaproteobacteria; order Hyphomicrobiales; family Phyllobacteriaceae; genus Mesorhizobium; species Mesorhizobium sp. M7A.F.Ca.ET.027.03.2.1. The sequence continues at coordinate 3,764 of NZ_RZOM01000568.1, forward strand.
AGCACCACCGCGTCGAACAACACGGACGGACCGCCGTCGATCATGTGCCTTGCCTCGATGTGAGTGCCGTCGGCGGCTTCGACGCCGCCCACCTTGGGCGCAACCACCTCCATCACCGCGCCTTCCGCTTCGATGGCGGAACGAAGTTCCTCGAACAGCGCGACATCGGCTCCATCGCTAAGCATGAC
>NZ_RZOM01000569.1:0-3944 GCF_003999175.1 Mesorhizobium sp. M7A.F.Ca.ET.027.03.2.1
CGATAACGCTCCATTGCCTGCTGTCAAAAGCTTGCGCGATACGCGACAATCGGCAACCTCCCCCTTGCTTCGTTAAGAATCTTGGCTTTGTAAGATCTTGGCTTCGTGACAATTTGAGAAAAACTATGAGTGACACTGAGTTAACAAGCGGTGACTTTACCGAGGCTGCCGAGCCGTTTCGCCTCTTTGCCGCATGGCTGGACGACGCAACGAAAAGCGAGCCGAACGACCCCAACGGCGTGGCTCTGGCGACCGTCGATGCCGACGGCATGCCGGATGTGCGTATGGTGTTGCTCAAGGGGTTCGATGAAAGCGGGTTTGTCTTCTACACGAATTTCGAGAGCGCCAAGGGCCAGGAGATTCTTGGCAGCATGAAGGCGGCGATGTGTTTCCATTGGAAGTCGCTGCGCCGCCAGGTGCGCATTCGCGGACCGGTGGAGATCGTCAGCGACGCCGAAGCCGACGCCTACTATGCGACACGGCCGCGCGGCAGCCGCATCGGCGCCTGGGCCTCGAAACAATCGCGGCCGCTGGAAAGCCGCTTTGCGCTGGAGAAAGCGGTGGCGGAATACACGGCACGCTATCCGATCGGCGAAATCCCGCGGCCAAAGCACTGGTCCGGCTTCCGCATCGTGCCCAGCACCATCGAGTTCTGGCACGACAGGCCGTTCCGGCTGCACGACCGGCTCGTTTTTACGCGCAGTGCGAAGGACGGCTGGGACAAGACCAGGCTTTATCCCTGAAGCGCCAATCTCCCCCCTCGTGGGGGAGTCGGCTGCTTCCACTTACGATTTCTTTCTCGTCATGAACGCGGTGAGCGCGGCGCGCGCCTCATCGGACTTCAGCCGCTCGCGAAAATGCTCGCTTTCCTCGCCGATGCGGGCGACGAGATCGTCGCGCGAACCACGCATCAGGTTGCGCGCGATCTTCAACGCCTGTGGCGGCTTGGCCGCGATCTGGCCGGCTGCCGCCAATACCGAAGCCTCCAGCGCTGCTTCCTCGACCACCTCGTAGATCAGGCCGGCGGCCTTGGCGCGCTCGGCCGAAAAACCCTCGCCAAGACCGAGCAGCGCGAAAGCGGCTTGCTGGCCCAGAATGCGCGGTGCCAGCAGGCTCGATCCCGCTTCAGGCACAAGGCCCAGGTCGACGAAAGGCGTCCTGAACACGGTGCGTGGCGTGGCGAAAGTCAGGTCGCAATGCAGGTTGAGCGTCGTGCCGATGCCGACCGCGATGCCGTCGACGCCGGAGACCATGGGTTTTTCGACCTTGGCCAGCGCCATCAGGAAATCCCAGACTTCGGTGCCGCCGTCGCCGCCGGTGGCGACGACCATGAAGTCGGCAAGGTCGTTGCCGGAGGAGAAGGCGCCGGGCACGCCGAGAAAGACATGGACGCGGATGGCCGGGTCGGCGTCGCCCTCGGCCAGGGTTTTTGACATTTTCGCATACATGGCGCGCGTCAGCGCGTTCTTCTTGTCCGGCCGATTCATGCGGATGATCTGGATGGCGCCCTGGCGCTCGACGAGGATATGGTCTGTCACGGTGTTTTCCTTGTGAAACGTCAGGCAGAGACGAGCGTCTTGCCGGCAGCGGCGAGGCTTTCGGCGCCATCGATGACGCGCGCCCTCAAGGCGCTGACCTCGCCGAGCAGGTTTTCGGCAAAGAAACGGCAAAGCGCTATGCGGTTGTGATCGGCAAGAGCACCGCGCGCCAGATAGGCGCCGCCGGCGGCAAGCGAGATCAGCCTGAGATAGGGCGTGGCGCCTGCCAGCGCCTCTTCCGATCGGCCATCGGCCGTCAGTTTTTGCAGGAAGCGGGTCGCTTCGCTGAGATCGCCAAGTGCCGCGTCGAGAGCGTCGGCGGTGCGGCCGAAACCCTGCATGTTCGAGGTCCGCACCGCTGCGGCCATATCAGCCAGTTCGGCGATGTAACCATGCACATGGTCGCCACCGCCGAGCGGCAGCTTGCGCATCACCAGATCGATCGCCTGGATACCGTTGGTGCCCTCGTAAATCGGGGCGATGCGCGCATCGCGATAGAAGGCGGCCGCTCCCGTCTCCTCGATGAAGCCCATGCCGCCATGAACCTGGAGGCCGAGCGAGGCAACCTCGACGCCGATATCGGTCGAGAACGCCTTGGCCAGCGGCGTCAGCAGATTGGCGCGATCGCGCCAGTATGCCGCCTCGTCACCGGCGGAGACACGGGCCATGTCGATGGCGTGGGCACAGGAATAGCTGATGGCGCGTGCGGTCTGGGTCAGCGCCTTCATGGTCAACAGGTTACGCTGGACATCGGGGTGATGGACGATAGGCGCCATACCCGTGCCAGTGTAGCTCGCGGCCTTGCCCTGCCGGCGCTCATTGGCATAGGCGATCGCCTTCTGCGTTGCGGCTTCCGCGACCGCCACCCCCTGCATGCCGACACAAAGCCGCGCATTGTTCATCATGGTGAACATGCAGGCGAGCCCCTTGTTCTCCTCGCCGATCAGCCAGCCGACGGCGCCGGGTTCGGCCCCTTCGAAGCCGTCGCCATAGATCATGGTGCAGGTCGGCGAGGCATGGATTCCGAGTTTATGCTCAAGTCCGGAACAGAAGACGTCGTTGCGGGCACCGAGCGCGCCATCGTCGCCAACCAGGAATTTCGGCACCAGGAACAACGATATGCCGCGCGTGCCGGCCGGTGCATCGGGCAGCCTTGCCAGCACGAGATGGATGATGTTGTCGGTGAAATCGTGCTCGCCATAGGTGATGAAGATTTTTTGGCCGAAGATGCGATAGCTGCCGTCACCCGCCGGCTCGGCGCGGGCGCGCAAGGCGGCGAGATCCGAGCCGGCTTGCGGCTCGGTCAGGTTCATCGTGCCCATCCACTCGCCGGAGACGAGCTTTTCGAGATATTTGGCCTTGAGGTCTTCGGAGGCGTGTTTGTCGAGCGCCTCGACCGCGCCCATGGTCAGCGTCGGGCCGATGCCGAAGGCCATGGCGGCGGAGTTCCACATTTCGAGCGCGGCGACGCCGAGCATGGTCGGCAGCGCCTCGCCGCCATATTCCTCAGGCCCCGAGAGCGCATTCCAGCCGCCATCGATCCAGCGGCGATAGAGTTCCTTCCAGCCGGGCGGTGTGGTGACGGCAGCGTCTTTCAGCACGGCACCTTGCCGATCGCCGATCTTGTAGAGCGGTGCGACTTCTTCGGTGGCGAAGCGGCCGGCCTCCCCAAGAACGGCATCGACCAGATCCTCGCCGAGATCGCCGAAGGTGCCGGCATCGAGCGCCGACTTCATGCCGGCCACGTGCTTGAGCGTGAAGGCGATATCCTCGACCGGTGCCCTATACATGCCGCCCACTCCTCCTGATGCCTCGGCCTGCCCAACCCTAGAACCGGTGCCGCTGCAAAACCACCCGCCGTATCAGCGGTCTCCCATCTTCTTTTTACGTAAACGTCAAATTTTGTCACGCGGATTTTGCAATCGCGGCGGCGCGTATTAAGTTCAACCCATGCCGGATCAAGTCGACCGGCGATGCAATCAGAACCAGCCAACCGGAACCGCCCATGCTTGCCAGACCCGACGCCTACCGCTGCATCGAATGCGGCCTGCCCTATCGAGCGGAGGGGTTCTGCTACCATGGGGGCAGACTGGACCATGGTGCCGCCTACTGGTCGGATCGCGGCATTTTGTGCTCGCCGCAATGCTCGCTCGCCCACCACCGCAAACGCGCCGCCGAAGGCACGCTGCGGCAAGAGCCGGCGCCTGACCCGTTTGAATTCTAGCGGCTGATGCGTCGCCAGCTCTTCTGGGAGCCAGCCCCCGAAAGCACTTCCTTAACCATAGGCGTTCAGGATTTGTTTTTGATCAACGGGGATTCCCTGTTTTGAAAAGGACGGCGCACCTCCTTCGCCGCTTGAAGAGTGTCGTACCGACACCCTTCAAGCCTCTGTTTCCTGCGCATGTC
>NZ_RZOM01000056.1:0-12109 GCF_003999175.1 Mesorhizobium sp. M7A.F.Ca.ET.027.03.2.1
TACATGCACTGCGCAAAAGCCTTCATGCGCTCGGATTTGTGGAAGCCGGAAACCTGGTACGACCGCGCGACGCTGCCGACGCTCGGCCAGATCATGCGCGATCAGCTGGCGGTTGCCGATTCCGCCGAGGCGACCGATCGCTGGCTCGACGAGGAATACAAGAAGACGATGTGGTAGCTTTCCGGACGCGATTCGCGTCTGGACTGATTCCATACTTTGCTGAACATCCTTGCCATTTCCGGCAGCCTGCGCGCGGCCTCCACAAATTCGGCGCTGATCGCCGCACTGGCGCGCGAAGCGCCGTCCGGCTGCCGCGTCACCGTCCGTGACGGGCTCGGCCGTATACCGATCTTCAATCCCGACGATGAAGGCGAGCGGACACCGCTCGAAGCCTCCAAGCTGATCGATGCCGTCAGCCGAGCCGACGGCCTGATCGTTTCCTGTCCGGAATATGCCCATGGCGTGCCGGGCGGGCTGAAGAACGCGCTCGACTGGCTGGTCTCGCGCGATGCCGCTGTCGCCAAGCCCGCCATGCTGGCACACGCCTCGCCGCGCTCGCTGTTCGCCCGCGCCGCACTGGCCGAGATCATGCGCACCATGTCGTTCGCACTTTGCGACGACGTGCTGGAGATTGCCCTGCTCGGCAAGAAGCCGCCGGAGGTGGAGGCCATCCTGGCCGAGCCGGAAAACCGGCTGGCGATGCGCGATGCGCTAGCCGCGTTCGTGGAGTTTATTCGCTCGCGTTGAGCGGCGGCCACCCCAGACCTTCGAGCTAGCCCTTTCGCAGCGTCTCCACATCAGTCTTCCCAACGTACCAATCGCGCGCGTTGATCTCTTCAAAAACCACCCAGACATCGTCGTTGCTGAGCCCGGTGGCGTCCATGATGGCCGCCGTCACCTTTTTGGCGATGTCCGCCTTCTTGCCCGCCGGATCGGCTGATATCACTTCCTTGACGATGCGGATGTTGACGAATGGCATTTTGTCCTCCCGGGATGTTCGTGCTCGCGACCCGCTTCGATGAAACCGTCGAACGGCCGCCAGTGCTCCAGTCTCAGCCAGTGCTCCAGTCTCAGTATGTCTTGGCGCCGTTGACCATCAGCCGCACCATGTAGAGCGACGTGGTGCCGGCGATATAGAGGCAATTCAGCTTGTTGCCGCCGAACACGCAGTTGGCGGTGACTTCCGGCACCTTGACCTTGCCGATCAGCGTGCCGTCCGGATCGTAGCAATGGATGCCGTCGGCGGCACTCGTCCAGATGCGGCCGTCCTCGTCGAGCCTGAAGCCGTCGAACAGGCCGGCCGTGCAGTCGGCGAAGATTTTCTCGCCCGAAACCTTCTTGCCGCCCTTGCCGACATTGAACACCCGCATATGTGCCGGATTCTGTGCGCCATGCGTGCGGCCGGTATCGACGACATAAAGCTTGCTCTCGTCGAGCGAGAAAGCCAGGCCGTTGGGCCGGACCATGTCGGTGATGACGGCTTCGACCTCGCCGGTGCCGGGATCGACCCGGTAGACATGGCAGGCGCCGATTTCGCTCTCGGCCCTGTCGCCCTCATAATCCGTATCGATGCCGTAGCTCGGATCGGTGAACCAGATCGAGCCGTCGGATTTCACCACCGCGTCGTTGGGCGAATTCAGCCGCTTGCCCTTCCATTTGGACGCGATCGTGGTGACCGAGCCGTCGAACTCGGTGCGGCTGACACGGCGGCCCGAATGCTCGCAGGTGATCAGCCGGCCCTGCCGGTCGACGCTGTTGCCGTTCGAATTGCCGGACGGCTGGCGGAAGACGCTGACATTGCCGTCGGTCTCGTCATAGCGCAGCATGCGGTTGTTGGGGATGTCGGACCAGACGACATAGCGGCCGGCGGCGAACCAGGCCGGCCCCTCCGCCCACTGGCATCCGGTGAACAGCTTCTCGACCTGCGCGTTGCCATTAAACAGGCGCGCGAAGCGCGGATCGAGAATTTCATAATAGTCTGCGGCCGCCATGCTTTTCCTCCCGGCATCAATGACACCCGGATCAAGCCAGCCGGAGGGACAGAAGGCAATGTGGGTACGCACAGTGTCATGCAAAAGATCGGTTGCCGGCTCTGCGCATGACGTTAGCGCCGTATTAACCGGCTATGCGTCCAGCGCAATGGTGCATTGCAACATCTTCTTTTTGCAATGCACCATTACTATGTCATGCTTCGTATCGATCAAGGGAGGAAGAAACCGCCGCCGAAACGCGGCGCCAAAAAAGGAACCTTGCTATGATCCTCGACAGTCTCATGACCCGCGCTCGCAACAGCATTGCCAAGCGCAAGCACTACAACCGCCTTGTCGCCGAAATCGACAGCTTTTCCAGCCGCGATCTGGCCGACATGCGCGCCGACCGCTCGGAAATGCTCTACCAGATCCACAAGCAGATCTACGGCTGATCTCGAGTCCGATAAGACGCACCGCCAAGGTGCGTTGAGATTCAGGTCAGGCCGAGACGAAAACGGTGGTTTCCGAGAACCGGAGCGGAGCGTACTTAAGTACGTGAGCACCGGAAGCGCAGGAAGCCGCCGTTTGCAGGCCGGCATCACCTGAATATCAACGTGCCGCCAGCGCCTTGTCGATCTGTGGCAGCAAGAGATCCCTCGCCGTCTCGGGCGTCAGCGGGCCGACATGCTTGTAGGCGATCTTGCCGTCCTTGCCGATGACGAAGGTCTCCGGCACGCCGTAGACGCCCCAGTCGATCGCCGCGCGGCCCGCTTCGTCGACCCCTATCGCCTGGAACGGATTGCCGAGATCGCCGAGGAACCGGCGTGCATTTTCCGGCCGGTCCTTGTAGTTCAGCGCCGCCATGGTGAAACGCTTATCCTGCGACAGCGCCAGAAGCACCGGGTGCTCTTCGCGGCATGGCGCGCACCACGACGCGAAGACGTTGACCAGTGTGACCTTGCCGGCGAAGGTTTTCGAATCGAGCCCCGGCAGGTTTGACCCCTCCAGCACAGGCAGGCTGGTTTGCGGCGCAGGCAGGCCGATCAGGGCCGATGGCACTTCCGAAGCATCGCGCCCCGACAGCAGCTGCGACAGGAACAGTCCGGCCAGGCCGAGAAAGATCAGCAGCGGCAACAGCACGAACAGGCGACGAGTGGGCGACGTTTCCGTTTCGGTGCTCTTTGCGGCCTTGTCGGAGCGCCGCCGCACGCCGGATGCCTCCAGTTCGGCGAGTTCGCGCTTGCGCGCCCGCTGGTCGAGCAGGATCCAGCCGATCAATCCGGCCAGCACCACGGCCGTAATGCCATAGGCGGCGATCACGTAGAGTGCATGCGCGCTCATGCGACGGGCCTCGCTGAAGTGGGGGCTTCCAAGCCGATCATGTCGCCCAGTCTAGACATGCCTTTCCCTTAGCCTCGCTCCGTCGGCTTCGCAATCGGTCGCCGCGCCGCAGTCATACGCTGCGTCAATCCGTGCCATGACGCAGCGCCAGTGCCGCCGAGACCGGACCCAGCACGCTAAGAAACAAGGTCAGCGCGGCAAGAATGAGGAAGGGCTGCAGAAACGGATCGGGATTGGCGGTCGCCCCATAGCTCGCCGAAACACCGAAGATCAGCACCGGAATGGTCAGCGGCAGCACCAGTACCGAGATCAGCAGCCCGCCACGCGGCAGCGCCACTGCCACCGCAGCACCGGCGGCGCCGATGAACGTGATTGCCGGGGTGCCGACCAGCAGCGTCAGCGCCGTGGCGCCGATGCCGAGCGGCTCCATGTTCATGAACAGCCCGAGCAGGGGCGCGGCGACCACCAGCGGCAGCACGCTGCCCGCCCAATGCGCCAGGCATTTTACCAGCACCGTCAAGGCCAGCATGTGGCGGTCGTTTCCGAGCACCAGGAGATCGAGCGAGCCATCCTCGCGATCGGCCTGGAACAACCGGTCGAGCCCGAGCAGGCAGGACAGCAGCGCGCCGATCCACAGGATGGCCGGTCCGATGCGGGCCAGCAGCTTCAGGTCTGGCCCTACTCCGAACGGGATGGTGGCGATGACGGCGAGGAAGAAGATGACCCCGGTCAGCGCCCCGCCGCCGGCACGGATGTTGAGGCGGATGTCGCGGGCGAAGAGGGCTAGCATGGTATGAGATGCTCGCGCGCCATCATCAACCAGTTCCCCCGATCCTCAACTCCGTCCCCTCGATCCCCAGCGGCAGATGCGTCGCCGCGACAATCATCCCGCCATCCGTGCAATGCTTGGCCATCAACCCCGCAAACCGCGCCTCCGACGCCTTGTCCAGCCCTGCTGTCGGCTCATCCAGCAACCACAATGGCCGGTGGCTGACCAGCAGTTTCGCGATCGCCGCGCGCCGCCTCTGCCCGGTCGATAGATAGCCGAACGGCAGGTGGCCGATGCCGCCGAGCCCGACCGTTTCCAGCGCCTCTTCGACGCCGAGCTGTCCGTCGCCATTGAAGTTGCGCCAGAAGCGCAAATTCTCCGCCACGCTGAGCGCCGGCTTCATTGCGTTCTGGTGGCCAAGGTAGTGACAGGCCGAGGCAACAGACGGAAACGCTTCGTCCCCGTCTTCAATCTTCATGGTACCCTCGATCCTCACGCTGCCTTGCGCCACCGGCAGCAGCCCGGCGATGACTCGCAGCAAGGTCGACTTGCCCGATCCGTTCGGCCCGGTGACGATGAGCGCCTGACCGTCCTCCAAGGCAAAATCGATGCCGGAAAACACCGCCTCACCGCCTCGCTCGCCGCCCAGATTTTCGGCGATCAGCCGCATTCCTCGCCTGCCCTGAAACCATGTGTCGCGGCCGCTGCCGCATCGCACAAATTTGCTTTCCAACTGTCTAGAACTATTCCAGAAAATTCTCTATATGCGGTGCATCCGTGCCAGCGGTCGGCACGGGAACAGAATTAGCGCCGAACCAGCGCACGCGCCGCCTTGAACGGCTCGGGTTGCTTGGGAACGGACAGCGGAAATGGCCGTACCCGCACCTTTGCGCGTGATTGCATGCCATCGGCGTCCGTTCCCTTTCAGGCTGAACAGACAAGGATCGCACGTGTCAAAATCCCTCGACAGTTTCAATTGCCGCCGCACGCTGACCGCAGGCGGCGCGGAGTATGCCTATTTCGACCTCATAGAGGCCGAGAAGAACGGCCTCACCGGCATCTCGCAGCTGCCCTATTCGATGAAGGTGCTGCTGGAAAACCTGCTGCGCAACGAAGACGGCCGCTCCGTCACCAAGGAATCGATCCAGGCGGTGGCCGGCTGGCTGACCGACAAGGGCACCGCCGGCGTCGAGATCGCCTATCGCCCGGCCCGCGTGCTGATGCAGGATTTCACCGGCGTTCCGGCCGTGGTCGACCTTGCCGCGATGCGCGACGCCATGGCCTCGCTCGGCGGCGATCCGCAGAAGATCAACCCGCTGGTGCCGGTCGACCTCGTCATCGACCATTCCGTCATCGTCGACGAATTCGGCACGCCGATGGCCTTCGCCCGCAATGTCGAGCTGGAATATGAGCGCAACGAGGAGCGCTACAAATTCCTGAAATGGGGCCAGCAGGCATTCCGCAACTTCCGCGTCGTGCCGCCCGGCACCGGCATCTGCCATCAGGTCAACCTCGAATATCTCGGCCAGGTGGTGTGGACCAACACCGAGGACGGCGAAACGACAGCCTATCCCGACACCTGCGTCGGCACCGATTCGCACACCACCATGATCAATGGCCTTGGCGTGCTCGGCTGGGGCGTCGGCGGCATCGAGGCCGAGGCGGCCATGCTCGGCCAGCCTGTCTCCATGCTTTTGCCTGAGGTGATCGGCTTCCGCCTCACCGGCAAGCTCAAAGAGGGCGTCACCGCCACCGACCTCGTGCTCACCGTCACCCAGATGCTGCGCAAGAAGGGCGTCGTCGGCAAGTTCGTCGAGTTCTTCGGGCCGGGCCTCTCCAACATGACGCTGGCCGACCGCGCCACCATCGGCAACATGGCGCCCGAATATGGCGCCACCTGCGGCTTCTTCCCCGTCGACTCGGAAACCATCCGCTACCTCACAATGTCCGGCCGCAGCGAGGACCGCATCGCGCTGGTCGAGGCCTATGCCAAAGCTCAAGGAATGTGGCGTGAGACCGGCTCGACCGATCCGGTGTTCACCGATCTGCTCGAGCTGGAACTTGGCTCCGTCGTGCCGTCGATGGCCGGACCCAAGCGGCCCGAGGGCCGCGTCGCCCTTGAAGGCATTCCGGAAGGTTTCGCCAAGGCGATGGAGACCGAATACAAGAAGGCCGCCGAAATCTCCAAGCGCTACGCAGTCGAAGGCACCGACCATGATCTCGGTCACGGCGATGTCGTCATTGCCGCCATCACTTCGTGCACCAACACCTCGAACCCGAGCGTGCTGATCGGCGCCGGCCTCCTGGCCCGCAACGCCAACCGCCTCGGTTTGAAGCAGAAGCCGTGGGTGAAGACCTCGCTGGCGCCGGGCAGCCAGGTGGTCGCCGAGTATCTGGAGAAATCCGGCCTGCAGAAGGAACTCGACCAGATCGGCTTCAACCTGGTCGGCTTCGGCTGCACCACCTGCATCGGCAATTCCGGGCCGCTGCCGGCGCCGATCTCGAAGACCATCAACGACAAGGGCCTGATCGCTGCCGCGGTCTTGTCCGGCAACCGCAACTTCGAAGGCCGCGTCTCGCCCGACGTGCAGGCCAACTATCTGGCGTCGCCGCCGCTGGTCGTCGCGCACGCGCTGGCCGGCACCGTCACAAAGGACCTGACCACCGAGCCGCTAGGCGAGGACAAGAACGGCGAGCCGGTCTACCTCAAGGATATCTGGCCGAGCTCGGCCGAAATCCAGGAGTTCATCGAGAAGAACGTCACCCGCGAGCTGTTCGCCCGCAAATATGCCGACGTCTTCAAGGGCGACGAGTACTGGCAGAACGTCAAGGCGCCGGAAGGCCAGACCTATGCGTGGGACGACAACTCGACCTATGTGCAGAACCCGCCCTATTTCGCCGGCATGACGTCAGGTTTCGGCAAGATCGGCGACATCAAGGGCGCCCGCGTGCTCGGCCTGTTCGGCGACAAGATAACCACCGACCACATTTCGCCGGCCGGATCGATCAAGGCGGCCTCACCGGCCGGCAAATACCTCACCGACCACGGCGTCGGCGTCGCCGACTTCAACCAGTACGGCACGCGGCGCGGCAATCACGAGGTGATGATGCGCGGCACCTTCGCCAACATCCGCATCCGCAACCACATGCTGGGCGAGAACGGTCGCGAGGGCGGCTACACCATCCACTACCCGTCCAAGGAAGAGGAATCGATCTACGACGCGGCGATGGAATACAAAAGGGAAGGCGTGCCGCTGGTTGTCTTCGCCGGCGTCGAATACGGCAACGGCTCGTCGCGCGACTGGGCGGCCAAGGGAACCAATCTCCTTGGTGTCCGCGCGGTCATCGCCCAGTCCTTCGAGCGCATCCATCGCTCGAACCTGGTCGGCATGGGCGTCATTCCCTTCGTCTTCGAGGAAGGCACCTCATGGGCATCGCTCAACCTCAAGGGAGACGAGCTGGTCGAGATCGACGGCTTGAGCACCATCAAACCGCGCCAGACGATGATCGCCAAGGTCACCTATGGCGACGGCACGGTGAAGAACGTGCCGATCATCTGCCGCATCGATACGCTGGATGAGCTCGATTACTTCAAGAACGGCGGCATCCTGCAATACGTGCTGCGCGATCTGGCGGCTTAGTAAGGGAATAGGGCAGTAGGGCAGTAAGGGAGTAGGGAATAGAGCACCCTACTGCCCTACTGCCCTACTGCCCTACTGCCCTACTGCCCTACTGCCCTACTGCCCTACTGCCCTACTGCCCTACTGCCCTACCCGTGGCTTCCCAAACCGCGCCGCTGCCGCCAAAAGCACGCCGAGCATCACGCCGTTGAGGATGTGCCAGAGGAAGTGCGTTCCGAGCGGAAAGCTGCCGCAGATCACCGGGTCGATCATCCGGCAGATGACGGACACGACGAAGATCGCCGATCCCGCCAGATTATACCAGCCGGCGCGATTGCCGCTTACCGTCACCCAGACACCGAAGAAGGCGAGCGCCAGGAACGGCGGCAGATAGCCCGTCGTACCGTTCGACGCCTGGCGCAGCCAGTCCGGCACGGCCAGGGTTATCGCCCCGGCAAGCACATAGAAGGCGATGAAGATGGCAATGGCCTTGCCCCATCGCATGCCGAGGAAGCGTCGTAAATTGAACAGCGTGTAGGCCAGCGTGAAGCCGGCGATCGGCAGCACGTCGGCCCAGACCGTGCCCTTGGTGGCAAAGGTGTGGAAGATCGTCGAACCGATGCCGATCGCCATCACCCACCAGGCCAGCACCTCGGCGAAGGCGCCGGTGCCCAGCCTTCGTACCTCGCGCACGCCCCACAGGCCGGCGGCGATGAAGGCGAGGTTGGTCAGGGCGTTTACCGGTTCGGACCAGAATTCCGGGCCGGTTCGCTCGCAATAGAGGTCGACTGGCGCCAAAAACGTTTGCCACATCGTGATTGCCGCCCGAATCGGTTTCTATCCTGAAGCGCAGATCCTTCCTATTGCGGGGTTGCGGTCGGCTGCAATGGCAAAATTTCACCGCAACGTGACTTCCCGTTGACTTCCGCTTCTGCCACATATTTTAGCAATCAAGATAAAGCCGGCACCACCGGCGGGAATCGGAATGGCCATGGCCTCGCGAAAATCATTGTGGCTGGCAGCTCTTGCGCTGGCCTTCTCGGCGTCTGCCGGCGCCGGGCATGCCGGCGAATCCGATCGCGCCCATGCCGACCGGGTCCAGATCGACAGGCCCCAGATCGACAGGCCATTGGGCGTGGTCGAACTGTTCACCAGCCAGGGCTGCAGTTCCTGCCCGCCGGCCGATACGCTGTTCTCCGAACTTGCCGCCAAGGAAGATATCGTCGCGCTCGCCTATCACGTCGACTATTGGGACTATCTCGGCTGGCAGGATACGCTGGGCCGCAAGGAGAACACCGAGCGGCAATACGACTACATGCGCGCCTTCGGCAGCCGCTCCGTCTATACGCCGCAGGCCGTTATCAATGGCCGTGTCCACGTCAACGGCGCCAGCCGCGGCGAGGTCGATGGCGCGCTCGCCCGCATGGCCAAGAGCGGCGAAGGCATGCGCGTCGCCGTCAAGGTCAGCCGCACCAGCGACCGTGTGACGATCGACGCTGGCGATGCCGGCAACGGCCCCAGCGACGCCCATGTCGTCATCGTCTATTTCGACCCGCCGCAGACGGTCAAGGTCGGCGAGGGCGAGAACACCGGCCGCAAGATGACCTACTGGAACGCCGTCACCGGGATACAGACCGCCGGCATGTGGCATGGCAAGGCACAACGCTACGAACTGCCGATGAGCGAGATTGCCAAAAAGGGCGGCTGCGCCGTGCTGCTGCAGTCGGTCGGCAAGGACGGCATGCCCGGTCCCATTCTCGGCGCCGCGTTCATCCACAAGCCTTAAGGCCTTCTTTCCTTCTCCCCTTGTGGGGCGAGCAGCCGGTTCGTCGAAGGCGAATTCATCGTGCCGGTGGCACGATGAAGGCCGGCGAACGCCGGGACGCTGCGAAGCAGCGCGGACCCGGCAGGGTGGATCGACTAACCACGCCCGGCCCTTCGCAGGCTCAGGGCGTTCGAAGCTCGAAAAGCCAAGCAATTGGCTTTTCGTCCGCGACGCGGACCGCTTCTCACCCCACAAGGGGAGAAGGAAGAACCGCTGCTAGCGTCCCAAGATCGCTCGCAGATGGTCCATGATCATGGCGACGCCCTTCTGCCCAAGCTCGGCCGAAGCATCCTCGGCGCTCGCCGTGTACCAGCTCTTGTTGTTGCCGAAATGAGCGGCATCTACAGCCTCCGGGCATAGCGCCAGCATCAGCGAGGTCTCACCGATGCCGGCATGATCGAACGGGTACTTGCCGTTCATGTCAGCCGACATCAGCGGATGCACCTGCACCCAGTTGAAGAAATTTTCACCCGCGGCGTGCCCGGAATAGTAGTCGGCCATCGCCTGCGAACCCCACCAGCCTTCGCCGCGCTGCTTTTCGAGGAAACGGAAGATCGCCTGGCGGCCGGCGGTCTTGAACGCCAGATCGGTCGGCATGCCGGCGGCAAAGTTCTCGGTCTGGTGGTGGATGATGGCGTGGATATTGCGAAAGCCGATGCGCAGCAGGCTGTAGAACAGCTCCTCGCCGAACGGCGCCAGCGCATTGCCGCCGACCTGCACCGAGCCGCTGCCTTCCGGCGGCGCCACCGCATAGCTCGCAGCACCGTAGTAGAACGGCGGCAGGATGACGACGTCCTTCTCCTTTTCGAACAGCTCCAGCGTCTTGACGACGGCCAGCGTGTCCATGCCGACAGCCATGTGCTCGCCATGGTATTCGAGCACACCGAGCGGCAGAGCGACCGGCCAATTCTCGGCGATCGCCCTGCGGATCTGGTGTGGCAGCATCAGTTCGTAGCGCATGATCTATTCCATGTTGGTGTGGCGGGCGCGCATCGCTTCAGGCGACGCCCCAGTCAATTCCCTGAGCTTCAGCACCATCACCTCGAACAGCAGGAACAGCGCGCCTTCGAACACTGAGCCCATCGGCAGGACCGATGTTTTTTGCGCCCCCTGATCGTTGGCCATGGTCTGCGCGGGAATGAGCAGGGTGAAGTCGGCAAGCCTTGCCGCGCTGCCCTCGGCCTGGGCGGTCAGCAGGAGATTGGTTGCACCTGCTTGGCGCGCGACCTGCATCAAGGTCAGCACGGTCGAGGTCTCCCCTGGCCCGGAACTGACCAGGAAGACATCGCCCTGCCCCAGCGGTGGCGTGTTCATGTCGCCGACCACGGAAACCGGCAGGCCCAAATGGTAGAGCCGCATGGCAAAGCCCTTGACCTGCAAAGCCTCGCGGCCGCAGCCATAGACGACGATCCGTCGCGCGCCGGCCAGCATTTTGCAGGCGGCATCGATCCGGCTTTCGTCGATGCGTGCCAGCACGCCGCCGAGCTCCTCAAGCGCGGTCTCGAACAGGCTTTTGCTCTTG
This sequence comes from Mesorhizobium sp. M7A.F.Ca.ET.027.03.2.1, assembly GCF_003999175.1. Lineage (NCBI taxonomy): Bacteria > Pseudomonadati > Pseudomonadota > Alphaproteobacteria > Hyphomicrobiales > Phyllobacteriaceae > Mesorhizobium > Mesorhizobium sp. M7A.F.Ca.ET.027.03.2.1. The sequence goes on from NZ_RZOM01000056.1 coordinate 11,048, forward strand.
TCGCTCACCGCGATCCTGCCATCAAAAATCACCCCTGGGATTTGCCGCCCTTGCTGCCACGAACAGCTTGATTTCGTTCATGCTAGCAACCGCGAAAATGCGTGTCCAACGCGCAGCTATGCTTTTGCCTGATCACAGGCGTGATAGTGTCATGTCAGACAAATCAAGCGAGGCAAGCAGCAGGATATGAAGACACGGCATTTCGACCGCATCGGCAATGGCGGCATCAGTTTCACCGAGCTCGGCTTCGGCGCGGCGCCGCTCGGCAACCTTTATCGTGCCGTCTCCGACGAGGACGCAAACGCCACGCTGGAGGCCGCCTGGGCGACCGGCTGCCGCTACTACGACACCGCGCCGCTCTATGGGCTCGGCCTGTCGGAAACGCGGCTCAACCCGTTCCTGCGCGGCAAGAAGCGCGACGACTATGTGCTGTCGAGCAAGGTCGGCCGCATCATGCGCGCCTGCCCGCCCGAAGAGCGCACCGGCATCGGCAAGTTCTTCGACACGCCGTCGCGCCGCGAAGTGTACGACTACAGCTATGACGGTGTCATGCGCTCGTTCGAGGCCTCGCTTGAGCGCCTCGGCGTCGACCGGATCGACATCCTCTTCGTGCACGATGTCGACATCTTCACGCATGGCAGCAAGGAAGCCTCCGACCGGCGCATCGAGGAGTTCATGCGCTCGGGCTATTACGGCCTGCTCTCGCTGCGCGACCAGGGCGTGATCAAGGCGTTCGGTGGCGGCATCAATGAGTGGCAGGTCGCACAGACGCTGGCCGAGCGCGGCGACTTCGACCTGTTCCTGCTGGCCGGACGCTATACGCTCCTGGAACAGGAGGCGCTGACGTCCTTCCTGCCGCTCTGCCAGGCACGCGGCATCGGCATCGTTCTCGGCGGACCCTACAACTCCGGCATCCTGGCAACCGGACCGAAGCCCGGCGCCTACTACAACTACTCCGAAGCGCCGAAGGACATACTCCATCGGGTCGCCGGCATCGAAAGCGTCTGCAAGCGTCATGGTGTCAGGCTGATCGAGGCCGCCCTGCAATTCCCGCTGCTGCAC
>NZ_RZOM01000570.1:0-3944 GCF_003999175.1 Mesorhizobium sp. M7A.F.Ca.ET.027.03.2.1
GCGCATCAGCGAATTGATGGACAGGCGCCCGAAAAAACTCTCCGGCGGACAGCGCCAGCGCGTCGCCATCGGCCGCGCCATCGTGCGCGAACCGCAGGTGTTCCTGTTCGACGAGCCGCTCTCCAACCTCGACGCCGAATTGCGCGTCCAGATGCGCGTCGAGATCTCCCGGCTGCACAAGGAGCTCGGCACGACAATGATCTATGTCACGCACGACCAGACCGAGGCGATGACGCTCGCCGACAGGATCGTCGTGATGCGCGCCGGCCATATCGAGCAGATCGGCCGGCCGCTCGATCTCTACGACAACCCCGACAATCAGTTCGTCGCGGGCTTTGTCGGCTCGCCGAAGATGAACTTCATCAAAGGCCGGGTCGTCGGGCACGATGCGCGTGGTGTCGTGGTCGAGCTGGCGGGTCAGGAGAAGACCTGCATCACGCAACCGCTGACCGGCGCTGCACCTGAAATGGGCAGCCCAAAAATCGGCAGCAAGGTCATTGTCGGCGTTCGGCCCGAACATTTCGGCAATGCCGGAGAGGGCGACGCCGACCTCGTGGTTGCCATCGACGTGGTCGAGCACCTGGGCGGCACAAGTTTCCTCTACGCCAGAACGGCCAACGGTGACGACGTGGTGATCCAGCGCGACGCGACGAAGGTTCCCGACACATCAGAGATCACCGTTTCCATCCGCAAATCCTACCTGTTCGACGAAAAAGGACTGCGGCTGCGCTGACCGCCGGCCCTTTCCAGCCTTCAAGGAGAATGACAATGACTGCAACCACGCCCATTCGCTGGGGCATCCTCGGCCCGGGCAGCATCGCCCAGTCCTTTGCCGGTGGCGTGGCCGCTTCGCGCACCGGAAAGCTGGTCGCCATCGGCGCGCGAAATCCCGCCAAGCCCGGCCTCGCCGAGAGTTTTCCTGGCGCCCGCATTCTCGACGGCTACGACGCGCTGCTCGCCGATCCCGACATCGATGCCATCTACATTTCGATACCGCATCCCGGTCATGCGCAATGGGCGATCAAGGCGGCCGAGGCCGGAAAGCATGTGCTGTGCGAAAAGCCGCTTGCGCTGACCGCCTTCGAAGCCGACGCCATGATGCACGCCGCACGCAAGGCCGGCACATTCCTCGGCGAAGCCTTCATGTACCGGCTGCACCCGCAGACCAAGAAGCTGGTCGAACTGATCAGGTCCGGTGTCATCGGCGACATCAGGATGATCAAATCGAGCTTCGGCTTCGCCATGCCGGGCTTCATGCCGCAGCACCGGCTCTATGCCAACGATCTCGCCGGCGGCGGCATTCTCGACGTTGGCGGCTATCCCGTCTCGATGGTTCGGCTGATTGCCGGCGCGGCGCTAGGACAACCTTTCGCTGAGCCGGACAAGGTGGTCGGCACCGCCCATCTGGGCCAGTCCGGCGTCGACGAATGGGCGTCCGCGCTGCTGCATTTCCCAGGCGGCATTGTCGCCGAAGTCTCCTGCAGCATTTCGCTCAACCAGGACAATGTGCTGCGCGTCCTGGGCACAAAGGGCCGTATCGAAGTGCCGGACTTCTGGTTCGCCGGCGGCAACCGCGACGTCGGCCTCGGCCGGATCGACATCATCGCATTCACCGGCGCGCGCCAGACCATCAGCGTCGACGAGAAGCGCCATGTCTATTCCTTCGAGGTCGACGCAGCCGGTGAGGCGATCCGAGCCGGCGGCCAAGAATTCGCCTGGCCGGGCATGGCATGGGCGGAAAGCCTCGGCACCTTGCGCGTGCTGGATAAATGGCGGGCGGCAGCCGGCCTGGAATACGCGATCGAGAAAGCCGCGCAGCGCACCAACACCATCTCCGGCCGGCCTTTGCGGTCCGGCGGCACGGCGATCGCCAAGCGCACCATTCCCGGCCTGTCGAAGCCGGCATCGGTGGTGGCGCTCGGCTTCGAGGATTTCCGTACCTTTTCCTCAGGCTCGATCCTGCTCGATGCCTATTTCGAGGCCGGCGGCAATCTCTTCGATACCGGCTATGTCTATGGCGGCGGCTATACCGAGAAGCTGCTTGGCGAGTGGTTGAAAAACCGTGACGTGCGCGCGCAATCGGTGGTCATCGCCAAGGGCGCGCACTCGCCGCTGTGCTATCCCGATGTGATCGGCAAGCAGCTCGACCAGTCGCTCGAACGCCTGCAGACCGATCACGTCGATGTCTACTTCATGCACCGCGACAATCCCGATGTGCCGGTCGGCGAATTCGTCGATGCGATGGATCGTGAGGTCAAGGCCGGCCGCATCCGCGGCCCGTTCGGCGGCTCGAACTGGACAATGGAACGCATGGATGAGGCGATCGCCTATGCCGAACGTACCGGCAAGCAAAAGCCTGGCGCGCTGTCCAACAATTTCTCGCTGGCTGAAATGCTGGAGCCGATCTGGGCAGGCTGCGTCACGTCCTCCACGGATCCATGGAAGGCCTGGCTGACATCCAGGCAGATGCCGAATTTCGCCTGGTCGAGTCAGGGGCGCGGCTTCTTCACCGATCGCGCAGGTCGGGACAAGCAAGACAATGAGGAACTGGTGCGGGTCTGGTACTCCGAGCGGAATTTCGGCCGCCGCGACCGGGCGGTCGAACTTGCCGCGAGACTGGGCAAGAGCCCGATTCATATTGCGCTGGCCTATGTGCTCGCTCAGCCATTCCCATCCATCCCGCTGATCGGGCCACGCACGCTGGACGAGTTGGACGACAGCCTGCGCGCTCTCGACATCACGCTGTCGCAAGCCGATCTCGAATGGCTGGATGGCGGCAGTCGGCGCGCTGCCTAGCTGGCTGCCTTTTTAACCGTCGCGGCGTCAGGTCTCGTCATCAGGCGCCCTGACGCCACGCCTGGCCGGTGTCCGCAAATTGGCATACATGCCAGTGGTGCGGAATTGGCTCGGCGTGATGCCGTAGCAGCGGCGGAAGACTTTTGAAAAATAGTTCGCGTCCTCGAAGCCGCACAGGATGGCGACCTCCTTCACCGGCAGAAAATCCGCCTTGGTCAGCAGCTTCGCCGCGCGTTGCAGACGCTGCTGCAGCACGAACTCGGCCGGCGGCAAGCCTTCGCTCTCGGCGAAACAGCGTGAGAAATGGGCCCGGCTGAGGCCGCTGATCTGGACCAGGTCCGCCACCGGCAGCGGCCTGTCGAGATTGGCATTGATGTGATCGATGACCGGCTGCATGGCGCTCTGTTTTTCGGCAAAGGCATGGGAGCCGAAGACATCGTCATAGAGCGCCATCGCAGCCTCATAGGCGACCGCCGAAGCAGCACCCGGCGAAGCGGCGCCTTTGATCAGGCGCAAGCTGCAATCGGCAAGATGATCGATCGTCGCCTGCTGCAGCCGAAATACCGGACCCGAGACGCTGAGGATCGACTTGTGGATGCGCAGCGCCTCCTCGCCGTTCATCGAAATCCAGAAATATTCCCAGCGCTCATCCCCGGCCAGCCAGTAGCGGTGGTTGTGCGGCACCAGCACCAGCAATGTGTCGTTCTTCTGCAGGCGGTAATTGCGGTTCTCGTAGCGCAGCCGGCCGGTTCCGCTGATCGTGTGCTGGAGCACGGTGAACGGCGTCTGGCCGCGCCTGCGCCCATCCCAGTCGTAGATCTCGTCCTCGCGCACTTCATAGCCCGTGCTCGTCGGCATGGCGTGCAGGCGCTGGCGGCCGCGCGGCAGCGAGATCGTGCGCATGGACTGTCCGTTGTTTATCAAATCCTGCAGCACAAAATTACCCTTGAAAGCATAATCCTTCTCTGGTCGCGCTCGCGAATAAGCGCATAATCGCCGTCGAAAAGCGAGAGAGATCCGCAGTCGAGGAGCGGACAGGGAGGTTGGCGAGCCGGTTTCCGGCTTGTCCTGCACACATGCCACGGCATGTGGCAACAGCTTCCCATTGTCATTCCTTGCCTGCAATTCGAAATGGAATGAGGTGCGGC
>NZ_RZOM01000571.1:0-3941 GCF_003999175.1 Mesorhizobium sp. M7A.F.Ca.ET.027.03.2.1
TTGTTGTCGCGCCTCGAACGCCAGCCTGTTTTGGATGTCGGACGTTGGACCCGTGACGAGCTCTACGAGGACGAGCGATGAAGGTCGCGCTCGACACCAATGTCCTTGCCTACGCGGAAGGGATCAACGGTGCCGAGAAGCGCGATATCGTTCTCGAACTGCTGCGCAACCTGCCGCAAGAGGCTGCAGTTATTCCCGTTCAGGTCCTTGGCGAGCTGTACAACGTTCTCGTCCGCAAGGCCGGAAGACCGCCTGTGGAAGCCCGGGATGCCCTCCTGGGTTGGCACGACGCGTTTCCAGTTGCCGCGACAGTGCAAGACGTAATGATGATGGCGGCTGATCTGGCTACGGACCACCACTTCAGCATTTGGGACGCGGTCATTCTGTCCACCGCTTCCCAAACAGGTTGTCGGATGCTCCTTTCGGAAGACCTGCAAGATGGCTTCACATGGGGTGGGGTAACTGTCGTCAGCCCTTTCGCATCGCCGCGTCACGTTCTGCTCAATGCTCTCTTGGGGGAGTCTTCTGGATAGAACGCGAAAGACCGAGACGATCCGCTTTTCATTGGCGCTTGGACGTGGTACCAGCCAGCGCCAATCCTGAAAGGGAAGAAACGAGTCGGCGCTGTCCATTCCGGTCCAGCGCTTTTTTGTATTCCCCCACCGCGTTTTATATTCAAGGGACTGGCCATGGCAAAAATCATCGAAACGTCCACCGGCGCATTGGCGCTGACCTTTGACGACGTGCTGCTGCAGCCCGGCCATTCCGAGGTCATGCCCGGCGAGACCGATGTCCGCACCCGCATCGCCGGCGACATCGACCTCAACGTGCCGATCCTTTCGGCGGCGATGGACACCGTCACCGAGGCCAGGCTCGCCATCGCCATGGCCCAAGCCGGCGGCATTGGCGTCATCCACCGCAATTTCTCGCCGGCCGAACAGGCCGAGCAGGTGCGGCAGGTCAAGAAATTCGAATCCGGCATGGTGGTCAATCCTGTCACCATCGGCCCCGACGCGACGCTCGCCGACGCGCTGGGCCTGATGCGCAGCTATTCGATCTCGGGCATTCCGGTGGTCGAGAATGGTGGCACTGGCGGCCACAAGGTCGGGCGGCTGATCGGCATCCTGACCAATCGCGACGTGCGCTTTGCCTCCGATCCGGCGCAGAAGGTCCATGAGCTGATGACCCGTGACAACCTGATCACGGTCAAGGAGAACGTCGACCAGGACGAGGCCAAGCGGCTTCTGCATCAGCACCGCATCGAAAAGCTGGTTGTCGTCGACAGGCAGGGCAACTGCGTCGGATTGATCACCGTCAAGGACATCGAGAAGTCGCAGCTCAACCCGCACGCCAGCAAGGACGCACAGGGCCGCTTGCGCGCCGCCGCGGCCACCAGCGTCGGCGATGACGGCTATGAACGCGCCGAACGTCTCATCGATGCCGGCGTCGACCTTCTGGTGATCGACACCGCGCATGGCCACTCGCAACGCGTGCTCGACGCGGTGACGCGCGCCAAGAAACTCTCCAACTCGGTTCGCATCCTGGCCGGCAACGTCGCCACCGCCGCGGGCACGCAGGCGCTGATCGACGCCGGTGCCGACGCCGTCAAGGTCGGCATCGGTCCGGGCTCCATCTGCACCACCCGCATCGTCGCCGGCGTCGGCGTGCCGCAGCTCTCGGCGATCATGTCGGCGGTCGAGACGGCGCACAAATCCGGCGTCTCGGTTATCGCCGATGGCGGTATCAAATATTCCGGCGATCTCGCCAAGGCGCTCGCCGCCGGCGCAAGTGCCGCCATGATCGGCTCGCTGCTGGCTGGGACCGACGAAAGCCCCGGCGAGGTCTATCTGCACCAGGGCCGCTCCTTCAAGGCGTATCGCGGCATGGGCTCGGTTGGCGCGATGGCCCGCGGCTCCGCCGATCGCTACTTCCAGGCCGAGGTGCGCGACACGCTGAAACTGGTTCCGGAAGGCATCGAAGGGCAGGTTCCCTACAAGGGACCTGTGTCTGGCGTGCTGCACCAGCTTGCGGGCGGCTTGAAAGCCGCTATGGGTTATGTTGGTGGCCGCGACCTTGCCGATTTCCGCGAGCGCGCCACTTTTGTGCGCATATCCAATGCCGGACTTCGTGAAAGCCACGCCCATGACGTCACGATTACCCGCGAAAGCCCGAACTATCCCGGCGGAGCCTGACCAGTACGGGCTCGGGCGGAACCTGACGGCAACGATCCTGCGGCTGTCTCGCCACGCAGGCGCGCTCTGTTTCCTGTCGGCGGTGGTTTTCATCGCCATGACGGCTCTGGAATTCTTCTATTTCCGCCAGTTGAGCGGCGGCTTGCCGTCGCTCGACATGCGCATTTTAGGGTTTACGCCGGACGAAGGCATGGCCTGGCTGACAGCGCTCGGCCGGCGCGGCGGCGAGATCATTCTCGTCTGGCACTATCTGACCTTCGATCTGTTGTTCCCGGCGCTGCTGTCGGTCACGCTGGTCAGCCTCATCCTGGCCACCGGCCGGCGATTGAAGGCTTTCCGCGTGCTGCCGGCGCAGCTGCAGTCGATTTTCGCGTTGGTCCTGGTGCTTCCCTACACGCTTGCACATTACGTTCAGAACTTTGCGGTGGCGCGGCTTCTGTCCGATTTCCTGTCGGCCAACCCGGACTCGCTGTCTTTCGCCTCGGCGCTCACCGTCACCAAATTCGCGCTTTTCGCCATACCGGTGATTGTCATCGCGGCCTTCTGGCTGGCGGGCCAGAAACGCCAGGCCTGATGCCGCACGCGAAGCCCAACCGGGCAGGGGGCACTTGATGAACCAGACCACGATCTTCTGGCCCGTTCTCGCGCATGTGCTGCTGATCTACATCGTCTACTGCGTCCTGGGTCGTCGCAGATACGGCGCAATCAGGTCAGGCGAGGCGAAGGCCGGTCAGTTCAAGGTGCGTTCGGCCGAACCGGCCTCCAGCGTCACCGTTGCCGCCAATCTCACCAACCAGTTCGAACTGCCGGTGCTGTTTTACGTGCTGTGCCTGACGCTGCACCTGACCAACGGCGTCAACTATCTGACCTTGTCGCTGATGTGGATTTTCGTCGCGTCCCGCTATTTCCATGCCTGGATTCACCTGACCAGCAACAATCTGCTGCTGCGCAGCCGGTCATTCTTCGTCAGTGCGGTGATTCTCCTGCTGGGATGGATCTGGTTCGCGCTGCACCTGCTCGGCGCGGTCTGAGCAGAGCGCTTCTGCCTTCTCCCACAGGGGAGAAGGGAAGTCCGTTCGCCTAAAGGTCGAACACCGCGATCTTGCGCTTGTCGAACTTGATGCCGATCTCGCCGCGTACCAGCTTGAGCGCGGCCTCGCCGAACACCGCGCGCCGCCAGCCTTGCAGCGCCGGTACGTCGGCTTCCTCGCCCTCGGCGGCGATACGGTCGATGTCGTCGCTGGAGGCCAGCACCTTGGAAGCGACGCCCTCCTTTTCGGCAACGATCCGCAGCAGCACCTTCAACAGTTCCGCCGCGGCGCTCGAGCCCTCGGGCGGCTGGAAACTCTTTGGCAGTTTCGGCATCTCTTCCTTGGGCAAGGCAAGCGCGGTGTTGACCGCGCCAAGCAGCGCCGTTGCCGTCGAGGAGCGCTCCCAGCCCTTCGGCGTCGTGCGCAGCTTGCCGAGGGCTGCCGCGTCGCGCGGCGCCTGCTGCGCCACCTCGTAGATCGCGTCGTCTTTCAGAACGCGGCCGCGCGGCACGTCGCGTTCGCGCGCCTCGCGCTCGCGCCACGCCGCAACGCCTTGCACGATCGCCAGTTCCTGCGGTTTCCGCAACCGCATCTTCAGCCGCTTCCAAGCGTCCTCGGGATGAGGATCATAGGTCTCGCGGGAGGTCAGGACCTCCATCTCCTCGTTGAGCCAATGGGCGCGGTTTTCTCGCTCCAATTCGGCGCTGAGGTGCTGATC
>NZ_RZOM01000572.1:0-3940 GCF_003999175.1 Mesorhizobium sp. M7A.F.Ca.ET.027.03.2.1
GGCCCGCCACTCTTTTGTTGAAGATCAGCTTCGGCTGTTAACGGCCAAAGAGATTCCGGTCGCTGCCCTGAGGGGCGGACTTCTCTTCGTCGCCCGACGAATTGAGCAGCTTCTCGACGAGGCCACCGCTGTTGCGGACCGAGCTCGTATGCGCGCTGTCAACCGAGGTAACCGCAGGCTGGTTGGCGCCGTTGGAGCCAAAGTTGTCGCTGCCGGCGAAGGCACTGCCGGTGATGGCCAGAACGGCGGCGGCAGCAATAAGGATCTTGTTCATTTTAGTCTCCTGAATTCTGGATTTCGCCAGACGGCAGACACAGCTGCCGTCGCTTGCGAAATTGGTTTTAGCGACCGAAGAGGTTACGGTCGCTGCCCTGAGCGGGTGTCTGGGCAGCCGGTTCCGAGGTCTTGGTGGAAGCCGTGTACGACTGGTCCACAGCGGCGGCAGGCTGGTTGGCGCCGTTCGAACCGTAGTTGTCGCTGCCCGCGAAAGCGCTGCCGGTGATGGCCAGAACGGCGGCGGCAGCAATGAGGATCTTGTTCATCTTAAATACTCCTGAATGTCTGAATTTCGAATGTCTGAATTTCGCCAGGGCAGCGGGCGGGCCCGCCGTCGACTGGGAATCGGCTGTTAGTTGTTGCCGAAGAGGTTGTGGTCAGCACCCTGGGCAGGCGCCTGAGCAGCCGGTTCCGACTTCTTGGTCGAAGCGGTGTACGAGCTGTCGACAGCAGTGGCTGCCGCGGCGTTCGAACCGTAGTGGTCGCTACCAGCGAAGGCGCTGCCGGAAATGGCCAGAAGGGCTGCGGCAGTGAGAATGATCTTTTTCATTTTTGTACTCCAGTATCGTCTTTTTCCGTCCGTCTAGCGGCGTGTCTTGGAAATGAAATCGCGTCGTTCGGACGGCCCCGATGTGGGAGGGCAACCCCGCCTTTTCCAATCACGAAGTTGTTCCGTGTGGACCATGAATCCACACCTTGAAATTGTGCCAAGGGAATCTAGAGAGGCATTTTTCCTCTCTATATCAGCATGTTAAGTTTAATCATCCGATGGATCACTGACTGTTTCAAAGGCCCGGCGTTCACACCGTCCTGCACGCACCGTCAACAGAAACGAACCGTTCGGTTCGATTTTAGGTCAAGCTAATAGTCACTTTTCGAAACCGTTAACCTTTTTTGACCCCCGCCAAGGGTCGGATTCGGGCAGATCGAAGCCGGCAAATGGCCGCCCGGGAGGCGGGATTTCGGCCCCAGACGATCTGCGGTGACGTTTCGCATGCCGTGTCGCGCCGCATGGATACGATGTCGTTTTCATGCCGACGGCGCGCCAGCGATCGTGGTTAGATCATACTCATCTCAGGTGCCGCTTCGTGACGACGAGGCGGAGAATTGGGAAGCCGGTCAGAATCCGGCGCTGCCCCCGCAACGGTGGTGGAGTTCAAGTCGCAACGGGAGACCACTGGGCAACTGCCTGGGAAGGTGTCGCGATGGTCCGCAAGGACAACTCCAGAGCCCGGAAACCAGCCCGAGATTTTTAGACTCGACTGATCGCGGTGGGCGGTCAAGAGGTGGATAGCGCATGTCCGGCACACAGCCAGCCTGCGTTTCAATCCTTCCTCCATCACCACCAGTTCAGTCCTTAGAAACGAGGACAGGACATGGATACCCGCAACGACATGCTGAGGCTCCTGAAGGGGCGCCGGCAAGGCTTTTCGCTGGAGCAGCCCTTCTACACCGATCCAGACTACTTCAAGCTCGACATGGAGCTGATCTGGTATCGCGACTGGCTGTTCATCGGCCATGATTGCGAACTGCCGAAGCCGGGCAGCTACATCACCGTGCAGATCGGCGACTATCCGGTCGTCCTTGTCCGCGACCAGCAAGGCAAGATCAACGCCTTCCACAATTCCTGCCGCCATCGCGGCAGCCGCGTGTGCAACGCGGAAAAGGGTACGGCGGCAAAGCTCGTCTGCCCCTATCATCAGTGGACCTATGAGCTGGACGGCCGCCTGCTGTTTGCCCGCCAGATGGCCGACGGTTTCGACAAGAGTGATTTCGGCCTGAAGCCGGTCGCCTGCGAGAGCGTCGGCGGCTACATCTTCATCTGCCTGGCCAGGGAGCCGGCGGATTTCGCGCCGATGCGGGCGATGATCGAACCTTATCTTTTGCCGCACCGTTTGCGTGAGGCAAAGATCGCCTTTGAGAGCACGATCATCGAGAAGGGCAACTGGAAGCTGGTCTGGGAAAACAACCGCGAGTGCTACCACTGCGTCGCCAATCACCCCGAACTGTGCAAGACCTTCCCCGAGGCTCCGACCGTGACCGGCGTCCAAGGCGCCGACAGCGACCCTGAAATGGTCGCGCACTGGGCCAGATGCGAGGCATCAGGCTTGCCGAGCAAATTCCGCATCGATCCGGCAGGGCAGTACCGCGCCACCCGCGCGCCGCTGCTGCGCGATGCCGTCAGCTACACCATGACGGGAAAACGGGCGGTCCAGAAGAACCTGTCCGACAGCGTTTCAACCGACCGCATCGGCTCCTTGCTGCTCTACCACTATCCGACCACCTGGAACCATATCCTCGGCGACCACGCCGTCACCTTCCGCGTGCTGCCGATCAGTGCCACGGAAACCGCGGTGACGACGAAATGGCTCGTCCACAAGGATGCGGTCGAAGGCGTCGACTACGACCTCGCTGAGCTCACCCATGTCTGGACCGAGACCAACGACCAGGACCGCCGCATCGTCGAGGAAAACGCCTTCGGCATCCTGTCGCCGGCCTACGAACCAGGCCCCTATTCGGAGCTGCATGAGGGCGGCGTGATCCAGTTCGTCGAGTGGTACGCGTCGTTCATCGGGCCGCGCCTTGCCGAAGGCGGCCGGCCGGCCCTGCGCAGCGTCGCCTAGCTCAGGGGACAAGAGGATGAATGCGATGACGGACCTTGGCCTCTATCGCCATCTCGACCAGATGACGCCCTGGAACGACCGGCTGCAGGTGCTGGAAGTGATCGGCGTCAGCGACGAAGCGCCGGACGTGAAGACCTTCACCTTCCGCTCCGACAACCAGACCTGGTTCCGCTATAAGCCGGGCCAGTTCGTGACGCTGGAACTGCCGACATTGGACGGGCCGCTGATGCGCACCTACACGCTGTCGTCCTCGCCGTCGCGGCCATTCTCGATCGCGGTGACGGTCAAGGCGCAGGCGGGCAGCACCGGCACGCGCTGGATGTTCGACCATCTGACGCCGGGCTCGCACGTCAAGGGCTATGGGCCGACCGGTGATTTTTCGCTGCATAGCCACCCGGCGGCCAAATATCTGTTCATTTCGGCGGGCTCCGGCGTGACGCCGATGATGTCGATGCTGCGCTGGTTGAACGACTGTGCGCCATGGACAGATGTCGGCTTCGTCAACTGTGCGCGCCGCCCGGAAGAGATCATTTTCCGCAAGGAACTCGAGCTGCTCGGCAGCCGCATGCCCGGCCTGTCGCTCGGCTTCATGATCGAGGAGCGGTCGAGCCGCGAGGGCTGGTTCGGCCATATGGGCCGCATCGACGCGATCCGGCTGCCATTGCTGGCGCCCGATTTCCGCGAGCGCGAGATTTTCTGCTGCGGCCCCGATCCCTTCATGCGCGCCGTGCGCGGCATGCTGGACGCCGCCGGCTTCGACATGGCGAAATACCATCAGGAAAGCTTTGCTGCGCCTGCCGTGGAGGAAATCCCGGCGCCGTTCTCGCCGCCGGCGGAGGACGGCGCTGCTGCTGCCGTCGAGGCCGTGACACCTATCCGGTTTTCGCTTTCCGATGTCGATGCCGAATGCGTCGCCGGCCAGACCGTGCTGCAGACGGCACGCGCCTCTGGGGTGCGGATTCCCGCCGCCTGCGAGTTCGGCCTGTGCGGCACCTGCAAGGTGAGGAAGGTCGCGGGCGATGTCGAGATGAGTCACAATG
>NZ_RZOM01000573.1:0-3929 GCF_003999175.1 Mesorhizobium sp. M7A.F.Ca.ET.027.03.2.1
GGCTGGAGGAGCTCGTCGAAACGGGCGAGTTGCTGCCGGTGCGCGTCGAAGGCTGGGACAAGCCGGCCTATCTTCACCGGGACGCCCGCCTGCCGCGCAAAATCGGGGCCCGCGCCCTGCTGGCGCCCTTCGATCCGGTTGTCTTCGAACGATCGCGCACCGAGCGGCTGTTCGATTTCCATTACCGCATCGAGATCTACACGCCGGCCGACAAGCGGCAATACGGCTATTATGTCCTGCCGTTCCTGCTCGGCGACAGGATCGTGGCACGCGTCGACCTCAAGGCCGACCGCCCGGCCAGCATACTGCGCGTCCATGCGGCCTATGCCGAGCCGGGTGCGCCGCCTGAAACCGCTGCAGAACTGTTCGAGGAATTGAAGCAGATGCAGGGCTGGCTTGGCCTTGACCGCATGGAAGTGACCCCGGCCGGCGATTTGGGTCCGGCGCTGGCCGACATCGCCATGTCGTAAGCTCGCGTTGACACCGCCGCTCGCAAAAGCCTAAATCCGGTTCAGATGGTCTCTTGCCCGCAACGGCAAGAGCTAAGAGGGAATGCGGTGCGGGGCAAAATCCCAAATCCGCGGCTGTCCCCGCAACTGTAAGCGAAGAGCCAAGGCCGAAAGCCACTGGGAGTTCCCGGGAAGGCGGCTACCCAAGGCGATGACCCGCGAGCCAGGAGACCTGCCGTCTGCGACTTTAGAATCCGATCGCCCGGCGGGTTTCCGGGCAAGGAGCCCGATCTTTGGACCACGACAGCAGTTTTTCGGCTGGCACAGCGGATATTTCGTCCGACCATGATGATGCCTTGGCCGGCGTCACCATCATCGTCTGCGCCTCCTGCCGCAATGAGACCGGCTCCGACGCCCATCCCCGCGCCGGCGAATTGCTGGCGGAGGATACGCGCCGCGCCGCATCCGGCGACGACATCCGCATCCGCAGCGTCGAATGCCTTGGCAATTGCAAGCGGCGCCTCAGCGCCGCCATCCTGCGCGACGGCTGCTGGAGCTATGTCTTTGGCGACCTGACCGAGACCAGCGGCGCCGACCTCGTCACGGGCGCCAAGCTTTTCGCCACCTCGACCGACGGTCTCATTCCCTGGCGTGGCCGCCCCGATAGCCTGAAGCGCGGCCTCGTTGCCCGCATCCCTCCCCTCGACCTGCTGAAGGACTGACCATGACTGCCCCAGATTCGTCTGCGAACCTCTCCCGCGTTCCCTGCACCGTCGTCACCGGCTTCCTCGGCGCCGGCAAGACGACGCTGGTCCGCTATCTCCTGGAAAACGCCGGCGGCAAGCGCATTGCCATCATCGTCAACGAATTCGGCGACATCGGCATTGACGGCGAGATCCTGAAGGGCTGCGGCATCGACACCTGTCCGGAGGAAAACATCGTCGAACTGGCCAATGGCTGCATCTGCTGCACCGTTGCCGACGACTTCGTCCCGGCGCTTGACAAGATCCTGTCGCTGACGCCGAGGGTCGACCACATCCTGATCGAGACTTCGGGCCTGGCGCTGCCCAAGCCGCTGGTCCAGGCCTTTCAATGGCCGAGCGTGAAGAGCCGCGTCACAGTCGACGGCGTCATTGCCGTGGTCGACGGCCCGGCCTTGGCCGAAGGCCGCGCCGCCAACGACATGGATGCCCTGCAGGCGCAGCGCGCCGGGGACGAGACGCTCGACCACGACGACCCGGTGGAAGAACTGTTCGAGGACCAGATCGCCTGCGCCGACCTGATCATCCTGTCGAAGAGCGACCTGATGGACGCCGCCGGCACCGCCCGCGCCAATGCTGTCATTGGCGAACACTCCGCCCGCGCCGTGAAGATCGTGCCGACGTCGCATGGCAAGGTCGATCCCTCGGTGCTGCTCGGGCTCGGTCTGGCCGTCGAGGACGACATCCAGAACCGCAAGTCCCATCATGACGGCGCATTCGACCACGAGCATGACGACTTCGACACCTTCATCGTCGACATTGCCTCGATCGCCAATCCGGACGAGCTGGCAAAGCGCGTCGCCACCGTCGCCGAAGAAGAGAACGTGCTGCGCGTAAAAGGCTTCGTCGAAGTCGGCGGCAAGCCGATGCGGCTCTTGCTGCAGGCCGTCGGGCCGCGCGTCAATCATTACTATGACCGCGCCTGGACCGCGCAGGACGACCGCCGCTCGCGTCTCGTCGTCATCGGCCTGAAAGGGCTGAACCGCCCGGCGATCGAGCGTATACTCGCCGGCTGATTTCGGACACGGGTCGCGATGCACATCCTCACCACGACATCCGCCTCGCTCGACGACCTCGCCGAGCCGGTCGATCTGCGGCAGACGCCGGCGGATATCGTGGCGCTGTCCTTCACCGACAGCGACCTCGCCGGACTGGCGGCAGCCTGGAAGGCCGATGCCGGCCGCCTGCCCTCGATGCGGCTGGCCGCACTGCGTGACCTGCGCCATCCGATGTCCGTCGACCTCTGGGTCGACAGCGTCGCCCGCCACGCCAAGATCATCCTGGTGCGCATCCTCGGCGGCTACGACTGGTGGCGCTACGGCTGCGACCAGCTCGCCTCGACTGCCCGCGAACGCGGCATAAAGCTGGCGCTGCTGCCCGGCGAATGCCGCGACGAGGATTTGCGCCTGATCGAAGCCTCGACGCTGCCGCGCGAAGAGTTGGACGGCCTGCTCGACTATTTCCGCGAGGGCGGCCCGGCGAATATGAGCGCGCTGGTGCGGAGATTGGCGCGGCTGGCGGGGTCGGATGCGGCTGTTGCTGAGCCGGTTGCCGTGCCGAAAGTTGGCTACTACGAGCCCGGACGTGGCGTCGTCCCCCTCCCCCTCGAGGGGAGGGTCCGGCCGCAGGCCGGGGGTGGGGTCCTCTCCGAAGCGCGCCGGCCTAAAGAGACGCCGCGTCCGGTCGTACCGACCCCACCCGGCCCTGCGGGCCACCCTCCCCTCGAGGGGGAGGGAAAGGTCGTGCCTATCCTGTTCTACCGCTCGATGCTGCTGGCCGCCGATGTCGCGCCGATCGACGCACTTTTTGAAGCTCTGCGACAGCGCGGCATCAACCCAGTCCCCATCTTCGTCTCCAGCCTCAAGGACCCGGCATCCCTGGCGTTCGTGGAAACAGCACTCGCCTCACTGAAACCCGCCGCCATCATCACCGCGACCGCTTTCGCGTCCGGTGCCGAACCGGGCAATGAGACCTTGTTCGACCGCGCCGGCGTGCCGGTCTTCCAGGTCATCGTCGCCACCACCCGCCGCGACGTCTGGGAGACCAACCAGCGCGGCCTGGCGCCCGCCGACCTTGCCATGCATGTCGTGCTGCCCGAGCTCGACGGCCGCATCCTGGCTGGCGCCATTTCCTTCAAGGGCGAGAGCGAGATCGATCCAGCACTTGGCCACCGCGCTTTCGCCAACCGGCCGGAACCGGATCGCGTGGCGCAAGTGGCTGACCGCGTCGCGGCCTTCATCCGCCTGCAGGAGACAGCCCGCGCCGAGCGCAAGCTGGCGATCCTGATGCCGGATTATCCCAGCGCCCCCGGCCGCACCGGCTATGCCGTCGGCCTCGACGTGCCGTCCAGCGTGCTGGCGATGCTGCATGACCTGAGGGGACAGGGCTATGATGTTGAGGGGATACCGGAGACGCCGCGGGAACTGCTGGGTATGTTGGAAACGGGCGAGCATGGGCTGGCCTTGCAGGATTACATGGCCTTCTCGAACGAATTGCCGACTGCGGCAATTGTTGCGATCGAAGCCGCTTGGGGGAAGGTGGAAGATGAGACGGGTCTGCGCGAGGCGCCCCCCTCTGTCCTGCCGGACATCTCCCCCTCAAGGGGGGAGATTGCGCTGTCATTACCGGTTTCGCCAATCTCCAATGTTGCGGAGAGGGCGGAGCGTCAAAACTGCCAATCTCCCCCCTTGAGGGGGAGATGTCCGGCAGGACAGAGGGG
>NZ_RZOM01000574.1:0-3928 GCF_003999175.1 Mesorhizobium sp. M7A.F.Ca.ET.027.03.2.1
GCCCGCCAGTTCGATCACCTCTTGTGCCGCGGGACGCCGAAGCGTCTCGTAGAGGTCGAGTTCGCTTTCCGGGCGGACACCGTTGATCACGTCGCCGAGCAGTTCTCCCAGCACCACGGCATCGATCAGGCCGGTGTTCATGCCTTGGCCGCCGGCTGGGCTGTGCACATGGGCGGCGTCGCCCATGACAAACAGGTGCCCCTGGCGGTAGGACTTGGCAAGGCGGTGATGCACGCGGAACCGTGTACTCCAGGTCAGGTCGAGCACCTGCGCCGGGCTGGCCGACGGGCCGCGACTGTCGAGCAGCGCCTGTATGTCGGCAATGCCAGGCCGCTCAGGCGCCTCATCCATGGTCGCTACGATGCGATATGATCCGTCCGGCAGTGGCGCGACGACGACCAGTCCGGCCGGGGAGAACAGCAGCGACACCTCCGTTGGCCCGAGCGGCCAATCAAGGCGCACGTCGGCGAGTACAAAAGACCCTGCATAGGCCTCGCCATCGAAGCCTATGCCGGCGGCCTCGCGTACCACGCTGTGCATGCCGTCCGCACCGACGACGTAACGCGCCGAGATCGTCTTTTCGCGACCATTCTGGACGACCGTGACGTGTGCGCCATCGACCCCCTGCAATACCTCCTTCGCCTCGACGCCGCGATGGACGACACCGCCCAACCCAGCGATGCGCTCAGTGAGGACCTTCTCGGTTAGGTTCTGCGGAATCATCAGCACGTAGGGATACGCCGAGGGCAGGCCCGAGAAATCGAGGTTGATTAGGACCCGGTCGCGATCACGTATGGCGAAGTTGTCAAGCTTCAGGCCGAGTTCGACCAGCCGCCCCGTAACGCCAAGCGGCTCGAGTGTCTCCAGCGTCTGCGCGTGGATCACTCCGGCACGTGAGGTGTTGAGGCCTTCGGCGAGGCGGTCGACCACGACGTGATCGACGCCTGCCTGATGCAGGGCAATGGACAGCGCCAGGCCGGTCGGGCCGGCGCCTATGACCAGGACTTCGGTGGTATCAGGCAGCATTTTCTCTCTCCATTTGTCAACGATTGGTGACTTTTATCTTGGGTGCTTGAGTTTGTCAACGCTCGTTGATATTTGATTTTCATGAGCACGAATCATTCGAAAAAGCCGAGCAAGTCGGATCGCACCCGAGGGCAAATCCTGGATGCCGCCAGAGATCTGTTTGCCGAGCACGGCTATGACGGCGCGTCGATCCGCGATGTCGGGACCCGCGCCTCGATCGATCCGGCCATGGTGATCCGCTATTTCCACAGCAAGGACGAATTGTTCGCCCGGGCGGCACTCGTCGACCTGCAACTGCCGGCACTTCGGGTGATCGACCCGGCCACCGTCGGCGAAACTTTGATCAGGCGGTTTCTCGAAGTCTGGGAAGGCCCGGCCAGCGGACCCGGCATGGCAATTCTGCTGCGTTCCGCGGCGTCGAACGAATTCGCCGCCGAAAAAATGCGCGAGATATTCGCCAACCAGGTGAGGCCGGTGGTTGCGGCGGTCGGCGATCTCGCCGACGCCGGTCGAAGGGCCGGGCTCATTTCGAGCCAGTTGCTGGGTTTGGCGATGTGCCGATATGTGCTGCGGCTACCGCCCGTCGTCGCTCTGTCACACGACGAGATCATCCGGAACGTCGGCCCTGCGCTGCAACGCTATGCCACTGGAGAGGACACGGCCTGAACCAGCGGTCCGGCCGGACCCGTCAACATGCAGCGGCTGCACCTAGCCAAAGCATGCAACCAATCTGTGCCGAAGCAGCACGCGGAGGTTAACAGCCACCCGCCGCCCTGTGCGAAAGCTGCTTCGTAACCTGTGGATTCTCGGTGGATAAGCTGTTCACAACACAAGATATTGGGGTGAACAAATCAGGAAAATCACGCCATCGCTGATTCGTCGCTGATTCGTTCCGGCTATGAGCCGAACGTTAACGACGACAGCCGGAATCGCCTGCCCAACTGCTTAACGCAGGTTAAGAAAGATCAACAATTTCATCATGTTGGTCGAGGCGCGCCTAGCCACCGTGATTGTTTCCAGGCAAAGGTTAACGGCAACACCCCTCTTAGCATGAAACGGGCCAGTTCAGCGATTCAGCATGTGGTGCGACTCGCGGCCGCGAAATCCACATGTAGCCGTGAACAAAAGCTGAATCTGCAGGAGTCACTGATTCGTCGCCGATTCGTTCCAGACTCGTTCTATCCGTTAATCCGCAGCCGATTGGAAGCTTGACAAAACCACCTTCTCGCCGCCGGCGGAACATTCCGCTTTCGCTTCGCGCCCGAAATCCCTATGTGTCGCCTGTCATACGCGCCATTTGAGGCAGCGCTCCCGACAACCAGAGGCCAGAAGCCTTATTTCCAGATCCCGGAAGCCTTATTCTAGGTTGATGAACATCCAGCCCAAACACACAGAGCCGCTGATCCTGTCGGGCCGCGACGTGACCGCCGTGCTCGGGCCCACCAACACCGGCAAGACCCATCTCGCCATCGAGCGCATGGTAGCGCATGAGAGTGGGATCATCGGCCTGCCGCTCAGGCTTCTGGCGCGCGAGGTCTACGCCCGCGTCTGCGAAAAGGTTGGCGCCCACAAGGTCGCGCTGATCACGGGCGAGGAAAAGATCCAGCCGCCGGGCGCCAGATATTCGGTCTGCACCGTCGAGGCCATGCCGCGCGAGACCGACGCCGCCTTTGTCGCCATCGACGAGGTGCAGCTCGCCGGTGACCTCGAGCGCGGCCACATCTTCACCGATCGCATCCTGCACCTGCGCGGCCGCCAGGAGACGCTGCTACTGGGTGCCGCCACCATGCACGGTATCCTGCAGCGCCTGCTGAGGGGTGTCTCGGTGGTGACGCGGCCGAGGCTGTCGCATCTTGCCTATGCCGGCTCCAAGAAGCTGACCCGCCTGCCGCGGCGCACGGCAATCGTCGCCTTCTCCGCCGACGAGGTCTACGCCATCGCCGAGTTGATCCGCCGCCAGCAGGGCGGTGCCGCCGTCGTGCTCGGCGCGCTCTCGCCGCGCACCCGCAACGCCCAGGTGGCGCTATTCCAGTCCGGCGATGTCGACTACCTCATCGCCACCGACGCCATCGGCATGGGTCTCAATCTCGATCTCGACCACGTCGCCTTCGCCCAGAACCGCAAGTTCGATGGCTTCCAGTACCGCAACCTGACCGCGGCCGAGCTCGGCCAGATCGCCGGCCGCGCCGGCCGGCATCTGCGCGACGGCACGTTCGGTGTCACCGGCCAGGTCGACCCGCTCGACGAAGAGCTGATCAAGAAGATCGAAGGCCACGATTTCGATCCGGTGAAGGTGCTGCAGTGGCGCACCGCGCATTTCGACTTTGCCAGCCTCGACGCGCTGAAGCGCTCGATCGAGACCAACGCTCCGGTCGAGGGACTGACGCGGGCATTGCCTGCCGTCGACGCACAGGCGCTCGAGCATCTGTCGCGCGACGAAGACATCCGCGCGCTCACCACCAATGCCAAGCGCGTGGCGCTGCTGTGGGAAGCCTGCGCGCTGCCCGACTACCGCAGGATCGCGCCGGCGCAGCATGCCGACCTCATTGCCTCGATCTACACGGACCTCGCACGCCACGGCCATGTCAACGAGAATTACATGGCCGAGCAGGTGCGCCGCGCCGACACCACCGAGGGCGACATTGACACGCTGTCGCATCGCATAGCCCAGATCCGCACCTGGACATTCGTGTCGAACCGGCCCGGCTGGCTGGCCGATCAGGCACACTGGCAGGAAAAGACGCGCGAAATCGAAGACAGATTGTCGGATGCGCTGCATGAGCGGTTGACGAAACGCTTCGTAGACCGCAGGACTTCCGTCCTCATGCGGCGCCTTAGAGAAAATACCATGCCTGAAGCCGAAATTAGCCCTACCGGAACCGTCCTTGTCGAAGGCCACCAT
>NZ_RZOM01000575.1:0-3926 GCF_003999175.1 Mesorhizobium sp. M7A.F.Ca.ET.027.03.2.1
CTCGACAGGCGGCGGAAAGATGGCGAACATGCCGCCGGCGAAGCCGCCGGCTTTGGCACGCGGCAGGTCGATATGGCCGCCCGATTTCCCCTCTATGAACAGCTTTTCGACATCCGTGTCTTTCGACTGGTAGAGTCTGAGCAACGTATCGTTGTGGCCGTCGAAGACGGGAACGAGATCGGTTTCGGTCATAGGGGGATCATTCGGTTCGTTTGTCGGCAAGGGGCTGAGATATATCATATCGACTTAGGCAGGATGCGCTACCCGCACAAATGCCAAAGTCATCCCCGTGGGGATCGCAGCCGCTTTCCGCACCGTTTCCAAGCGACGAAACCCCTATTGCTTCAGCACGTCGGCCCATTCCAGATGGCGGCGAAACTGGGCGTTGGCGAACGGGCAGAGCGGGATGATCTTCTTACCCGCCGCACGCGCATCCTCGACGGCGCGGGTGACGAGGCGAAGCCCGGCACCCTGGCCGCGAAAGACGTCCGGCACCTCGGTGTGGTCGATGATGATCTGGTGCTCACCGATCTTGGTGAAGGTCATCTCGGCCTCGGCGCCATCGGGTCCACGCAGGACATAGCGGCCCTTGGAACCGCGATCCTCAAGTTCGATCTCAGGCAGTTGGTCAGGCATCGCTATGCTCCTTGGGCAGCATCGGCAAAGAACCGCCGTGCCGCCTCGATCTCGTTTGGCCGCACCTCGTGCCCGCCATCGTGCCATTCCACTGTGACATCGGCGCCGTCGGCACGCAAATATGCCTCGAGCCGCGTGGTCAGGTTCGGCGGGCAGATCGGGTCGCGCTTGCCGGCGGTCATCAGAATATGGCGGCCGGCGAGACTGCCCTTCACCTGCGGCTCGAACGGGATCAGCGGATGCATCAACACCGACGCGCCGAACAGCGCTGGAACCGCGAACACCACCGAGGCCAGGACATTCGCGCCGTTGGAATAGCCGAGACCCAGCACGGCCGATGGCTTCGCTGCTTCGACATGGGCTTTGACGAAGCCCGCCATCCTGATCGTCGCCCGTGCCAGATCCTCCATGTCGTAGACGCCCTCGCCGGTGCGGCGAAAGAAGCGCGCGGCACCTTGTTCGGACACATCGCCGCGCGGCGAGATGATGGTTGCCTGGGGCGCGAGATCGCGCCCCAGCGACAGAAGCTGGTTCTCATCGCCTCCAGTGCCATGGAAGACGAACAGCAGCGGACCGCCCGGCGAACCGGGCAGCAGCTTGTGGATGTAAGCGTCCTTGCTCATGACCTCAGCCTTCCAGTCTCTGCAGATGCTGTTCCAGATACGGCCGCAGGTGCTGGTGCTGCGACGGCAGCTTCAGCGCCTCGCCCAGATGAGCGGTATCCTCGTCGCGATCGAAACCCGGCTCGTTGGTGGCGACTTCGAACAGCACGCCACCCGGTGTGCGGAAATAGATCGCCCAGAAGTAGTCGCGATCGATTACTGGCGTCACCCCATAGCCGGTGTCCATCAACGCCTTGCGCACCTCAAGCTGCCTGGCGCGGTTCTCGACCGCGAAGGCGACGTGATGGACAGAGCCGGCGCCGAGATCGGCGAAGGCCGTGCTCGGCAGCGATTCGATGTCGATGACATCGGCGCCATTGCCGTTCTTCACCGCCAGCCGCTTGAGATTGCCGGACTTGTCGACTTCCTCATAGCCCATGAACTTCAGCAACTCCTCAGTGGCGCCGCCATCCTTCAGCCTGAGCGATACCGAATGGAAACCGCGGATCGCCTGGTCGACCGGAACACCGCCTTTCGCCCAGGGCGCTCTGCCGTCACCCTTGCCCTCGACCAGCGCGAAGCCGTCACCATCCGGTCCGGCAAAAGCCAGGCGCTTCTCGCCGAAGGTCTCTTCGCGCGAGAGGCCAGTGACGCCCTCATCGGCAAAACGGCTTTCCCAATAGCCAAGCGTGCCTTCCGGCACCGAGTAGACGGTGGTTCCGACTTCCCCGACCCCATGCCGGCCCTTGCCTATATCGGGGAAAGGGAAATAGGTCATCACCGAACCCGGCGTGCCGGTCTCGTCACCGTAATAGAGGTGGTAGACGTCGGGCGCGTCGAAATTGACGGTCTTCTTGACCCGGCGCTGGCCGAGTTTCCTGGTGAAGAATTCGTTGTTCTGGCGGGCATCCCTGGCCATCGACGTGACGTGATGCAGGCCCTTGATCTGGTCGAGCATTGTCTTGCTCCTTCCTTGGTGCATGTGCGGCCCTCGCCGCTGTCCACGCCAATATGAGGACCAGAGCAGTTTAGGCAAAGGCGGCAAACACAGAATGGACCGTGTCGTAAAAGTGAACGATGGAACAAGGTTCGTTCACCAATTGGCCCGCAGAGTCGGGCTTGCGCCGTGGCCGGAATTCGGTTCCATGAAAGGCGTTCGACATCCCGCGACAAAGGTATTGTGAGTGACTGGAAAAGCCAGGCGGCCCAACATTCTCCTGATCACATGCGATCAGTGGCGTGGCGATTGTCTGTCCGCAGCCGGCCATCCGGTCGTGCAGACGCCGAATGCCGACGCTTTGGCCGCGGAGGGTGTGCTGTTCAAGCGGCACTATGGCGGCGCGGCGCCCTGTTCGCCCGCTCGCGCCTGCCTCTACACCGGCCTCTACCAGATGAACAACCGCGTCTGCCGCAACGGCACGCCGCTCGACGCTCGCCACGGCAACATCGCGCTCTCGGCTCGCGCCCTGGGCTATGATCCGACGCTGTTCGGCTACACCGACGTCTCGCTCGATCCGCGCCTGCTGGCGCCGGGCGATCCGCGGCTGCAAAGCTATGAAGGCGTGCTGCCGGGCTTTACGGTGCGCCAGTTGCTGCCCGAGCACCAGAAGCAATGGCTATCCTGGCTGGAACTGCAAGGTGTCGACGCCAGCGCCGGGTCCCCCGACATCCACCGTCCGCTGGCCGACGGCGTGGCCGGGACCATCAGCAACGCGCCGCCCGTCTACTCCGGGCAACAAACGCCGGCGGCTTTCCTGACCGGCGAATTCACGCGTTGGCTTGGCGAACAGGAGGACGCCACGCCGTGGTTCGCGCATCTTTCCTTCATCAGCCCGCACCCGCCTTTCATTGTGCCGGAGCCCTACAACACGATGTACGATCCGGCTGACGGCCCGGCCTTCCGGCGCGCGGCAAGCTGGCACGAAGAGGCGGAAAACCATCCCTATCTTGCCTATGATCTCGGCCGGCAGAAACAGATAAAATTCCGCCCGGACGCCAGAGGCAAGGTGCACGACTGGAGCGAAGACGATTTTCGCCGCATCCGCGCGATCTATTACGGCATGATTTCCGAGGTCGATGCGCAACTCGGCCGCGTCTGGAAAGGGGTTAAGGCCGCAGGCGCGTGGGACGACACCATCATCGTTCTGACCTCGGACCATGCCGAGATGATGGGCGACCATTTCATGCTGGGCAAGGGCGGCTATTTCGACGGCAGCTACCACATTCCGCTGATCATTCGCGATCCGCGCCAAGGCAAGGCGACCGGCGGCAGTGTCGACAGCTTCACCGAAGCGGTCGACATTTTGCCGACGTTTCTCGACCTGGTCGGCGAAGAGCCCGCGCCGCATCTCGACGGCGCCTCGCTGAAGCCGTTCCTGGGCGGAGAAACCCCTGCGGCCTGGCGCGATGCCGCGCATTGGGAGTTTGACTTCCGCTCGATTGCCGCGGGCGAGGCCGAAAGCCATTTCGGCATCGCCGCACGCCAATGCAACCTCGCCGTTATCCGCACGGAACATTTCAAATATGTGCATTTCGGCGGCAATCTGCCGCCGCTGCTCTTTGATCTGGAAAACGATCCGGGCGAGCTGGACAATCTCGCGGCCGACCCCGGCCATCTCACCGTGCGCCTGGAATTCGCCGAACGGCTGCTCGCCTGGCGGGCCGAACATCTCGATCAGTCGTTGGCAC
>NZ_RZOM01000576.1:0-3926 GCF_003999175.1 Mesorhizobium sp. M7A.F.Ca.ET.027.03.2.1
GTACTGATGACGCTTGAATTGACCGCACAGGACCGGTCCATGCTCGACGGCGAGCAGGGTCCGTCCGCCGCGGCTGCCATGAAAATCCTGGCCGCGTTTTCCAATGCTGTCGGGGCGGGCGGCCTGCTCGACATTGCCGGTGCTCATATCGACGGCTGTCTCTACCACGGCAAGGCCGGTCTCGATTTCGTCGAGCGGCTGGTCGAAGGCGGTGGCCGTGTTCAGGTGCCGACGACGCTGAATGTCGGTTCGTTCGATCTCATCCATCCCGGCATGGTCAAGATGCCGGCCGCCGAAGAGGTGCCGGCGCGGCGGCTGATGAAGGCGCATCTGGAACTCGGCTGCCAGGCGACCTTCACTTGCGCACCTTACCAGACGCGGTTCAGGCCGGAGTTCGGCGAACAGATCGCCTGGGGCGAATCCAACGCCATCGTCTTTGCCAATTCGGTGATCGGCGCGCGCACCAATCGCTACGGCGATTTCATCGATCTGTGCTGCGCCATGACTGGGCGCGCGCCGGCCTGGGGTCTGCATCTGAGCGAGAACCGGCGCGGCCGGATCCTGTTTGAGCTGGATGTTCCGGACGGCGAGCCGAGCGACAGCCTTTTCGTCGGCGTCGGGCTATTCATTGGGCAAGCGAGCGGCGACCGCGTTCCGGTGATTGCCGGCCTGCCGCAGCCGCGCGATGAGGATCAGCTGAAGGCGCTGGGTGCGGCGGCTGCAACGACGGGTGCTGTGGCGCTGTTCCATGCGCTCGGCATCACGCCGGAAGCGATGACGCTCGATGAGGCGTTCCAGGGTCATGCGCCTGACGAGACGATCCGCATCAGCCGCGCCGATATCGACCATGCGCTGGCCAGGCTATCGAGCGTACGGGATGGCGCGCCGGTGGCGGCCGTGTCGCTCGGCACGCCGCATTTTTCGTATGAGGAGTGGATGCGCCTGTTGCCGTTGCTGCGCGAGGCAGCACCCGGAAGGCGCATCCCGATCTACGTCAACACGGGCCGTGCGACCCTGGCGCGACTGCAGGAGGAGGGCGCGCTGGCTGGGATGGAGGCGTTCGGTCTGGTCCCGGTCGCCGATACCTGCACCTATGTCACATCGATCCTGGAACGCCTCGACGGCGTGGTCATGACCAATTCCGGCAAATGGGCGCATTACGCGCCGGGCAATATCGGCGTGTCCGTCGCCTTCGCCGAGATGGAGGATTGCATCCGTTCCGCTGCCGTCGGGCATATCGTGCGGAGCGCCTCATGACGCGACCGGTGGAACGAACCGGCACCTTTCAGTTGGCCGGCGCGGCCGAGGGCCAGGCGTTGGTGTTTTGGCAAGCGCTCAGCTTTTGGGGTGGCATCGATGCCGAGACCGGCAACATAACGGACCATTCGCATCCCGGTCTCGGCCAGAATGTCGCTGGCAAGATCCTGGTCATGCCGAGTGGTCGCGGCTCGTCGTCGTCATCCTCGGTCCTCGCCGAGGCGATCCGCAGGGGTACGGCGCCGGCCGGTATTCTTCTGGAACGGCCGGACCCGATCCTGGCGGTGGGCGCCATCGTTGCCGAATTTCTCTATGACATTCGAATGCCGCTGGTGGTCTGCGATATTTCGAGCCTTGTCTCCGGTGATCAAATTGACATCGGCATCGGCAAAGACGGCGGGCCGATCATCAGAGTTCACCCCGCCATCAATCCAGCCGCGCCGCGCCGCCAGTAGGCTGCAGCCAGCGTTTGATCACGACCGAGGCCCAGCGTGTCGCGCCAATATTCGCGCACGATCTTGGCGGCAGCGGCTTCCGCCGCAAACCAGCCGAAGACCGAACCGTCCTGCGGCCACGCTACCGAGCGGACAGCCTCGGCCAGCCGTCTGTCCTCGCCCGCCGCCACGCCATCCCGTGTCAGCCAATGCACTTCGATCCGGGTGGCATTGGCGATCTTCTGCCGTTCACCGTCATTGGCGATCTCGACAAAGGCAACGCCTTTTGTCTCGATCGGCAGCGTCTCCAGCAGCCGCGCCAGCGCCGGCAGGCCGGTTTCATCGGCGCCCATGAGATACCACTGCGCCTGTCGTACCGGACGGCCGACCGGCCCCATGATGCCAACCTTCATGCCGGGCGCGGCCTGCATGGCCCAGGCGGAGCCGACGCTCTCGCCGGGATGGACGAGGAAGTCGACATCAATGATGCCCTTTTCCACGTCGAGCGCGCGGATGGTGTAGACGCGCGCCACCGGGCGCCAGTCATCGGCGGGCCAGACCGGCAAGCCATTGCCGCCCAGCACTGGCCACAGCGGATCGGGCACCTCCCTGGTCGGAACAGCATGCGGATATGCATGCCGCCGAATTTGGCGAAACGGCTGAGATCCTCGCCGGTCAGCTGGATGCGGCGCATATGCGGAGTGAGGTCGCGAATATCCGTCACCACCATCTCGCGGAACTGGGCGAGGCTGGTTTCGCCTGAGAGATCGCCGGTCCAGACGATCTCGGGGTTTTCGTCCCTGGCATAGACTTGCACCGCCGTGGCGAGCAGATCCTTGATGCGGGCCAACCCGTCGCGGTCGGCAGCATTGGCCCGCATCACCAGCCGTTCCATATCGAAAGAGGCCCCGCCGAAGGCGAAGCGGAAATCGATGCGCTTTCCGTCATGCGAAGCATCGGCCTCGAAGCTCTGCAGTCTGTCGCTGATGCTGTCCATGTAATCAGGCAGACGCCGCAGGTTGAGCCGCGCCTCGCAGACCAGTTCACGCGCCGATGCTTCGCTCATTGTCAGCCTCCGATCCTGCCGGTGAGAGCCACCTTGAAGGTGCGGCCCTTGCCCTGTTCGGTTGCCGCCGAGGTCGACCATGCGCTTTGCGGATCGGTGTAGGCGGTGTTGAAGATGTTATCGACGCCGAAATCTAGCTTGAGGTTGTCGTTGACGCGCCAGTTGGCAAAGACGTTGACCAGGTCGAAGGCATCATCGGCGACCGGCACGGCGTTGGGATTGGTGCGGCTGGTGCGGGTGATCTTGCCGACGCTGAGATATTGCGCGCCGACGGTGAGCTGGTCTTCCAGCATGCGGAAGCCGATCGTGGCCGAGAAGCGGTCGAGCGGTGTGTTGTTCAGCGCCTGGCCGGAATAGACGCCGCTGACGACCTTGGCGTCGATCAGCGCCCCGGCGAGGTTCACGAAGCCCCAGTTATAGTCGTAGACCATCTCGGCCTCGACGCCCTTCAGGCGCGCGTCGCCGATGTTGATCGCCGTGCGCGGAAGGACGGTCAGGTCGACGTCGATATAGTCCTCGACGTCGGTGTGGAAGACGTTGACCTTGGCGCGCAACCGGTCGCCCGCGGTCAGCAAATCGTCATATTTCACGTTGATGCCGGCCTCCCAGTTCTTCGCCGTCTCGGGCTGCAGCAGAAGATTGGGCCGGTATGTATCGCCGCCGCCATGCGCGCCGCCGCCACGGAAGACATCCTGCAGGCCCGGCGCCCGATAGCCTTCGGAATAGGTCCCATAGAGCTGGAAGCCATCGAATGGCGTGACGCCGACGGTGAGGCGCGGCGACCAGCGATCGCCGGAGATCGAGGCTTCCTGCGGCGACGGGATGCGCGTTTCGCCATCAAGCTGGTAGCCATCATAGCGCATGGCCGCGATCACCTGCAGCCACTCCTTGTAGTCACCTTGCCATTGCAGGAAGCTGCCATAACCCTGCTGCTCGCCGGCGCCGAAATGCGCCGCTTCCGAGGAGGCCTCGAGATAATAGTAGTCGAGACCGTAGGTCAGCGTGTGGGCCAGCCCCCAGGCGTCGAAGCGCGAGGAATTCTTCGCGTTGACGCCCGAGGTGGCGACATCATAAAAACGGAAATTGCCGACCCCTGAGGCGGGCGCGACCTGCGTCTGCTCGGCGCGGGTGCGGTTGTGGTAGGCATTGGCGCTGAAGTCGATCAGCGC
>NZ_RZOM01000577.1:0-3918 GCF_003999175.1 Mesorhizobium sp. M7A.F.Ca.ET.027.03.2.1
ATCTTGAGGACACCCTTGTCGACCATCTTGCGCAGATTGCCGGAGCTGTAGCCATCCTTGAAGTCGCCGACGCCGGAGGCCCAGGTGGTGCCGGCATCGAAGGTGCCCTTCAGAACTTCAAGGACAAGCTGTTCATGGCCGCCGCCGAAACCGGTCGACGCGAAATAGCTCTTCACATCCATGCCGATGTCTTTGGGCAGCGAGGTGACCGGGACCAGGTAGCCGGAAGTCGAATCGGGATCGGCGAAACCGAGTTTCTTGCCCTTCATGTCAGCGAGTGTCTTGATGCCGGAATCCGCACGGGCGACCATAACCGAATGGTAGCCGGTCGAACCGTCGGTCTGGACCGTCGTCAGGATCGGCTGAACCGCGTCCTTGTTCTCGAGGTAGACCTTGGCGTAGGCGGAAGCGCCGAGTTCGGCATAGTCGAGCGTGCCGCCGAGCAGACCCTGGATGACGCCGTCGTAGTCGGCGGCCGGGAACAGCGAAACTTTCTCGACGCCGAGAACTTGCTTGATGTGGTCGGCGAAGCACTGGTAGTTGCGCAGACGGTCGGCTTCGTTCTCGCCGCCCAGAATGCCGACGCGGAATTCCTTCAGATCCTGTGCCTGGACCGAGCCCATCGCCATGGCCATGACGGAAACGGCACCGAAAAGTATCTTTCTAAACATCTCGTCTCTCTCCTGTTGGTCCCGGCATCGCGCCGGCTGCGTTGGGATATGATGCCCTTGACGCGGGCTGGCGATCCAGGTCGCTCAGTAACCAGGAAAGGCTGGCTCAAGCGGTCCGGCGGATGCGGCGATTTTTTGCTTGATGATGACACTGGTCGAGGTGATGGCCTCGGAGATTTCGCCGCCGCTGCTGTCGGCGCCGTAGACCATGCGCACGGCCTCGCGGTTGAGCTCTTCCGGCGGGCCGTCGAAGACGACCTTGCCGGCAGCCATGCCGATGATACGGTTGCAATAGGTGCGGGCCGTGTCCAGCGTGTGCAGGTTGGTGATCACGGTGATGCCTTCGCGCAAATTGATATCCTGCAGCGAATCCATAACCACCTTGGCGTTGAGCGGATCGAGTGACGCGATCGGCTCGTCGGCGAGGATCACCTTCGGCTGCTGCATCAACGCGCGGGCAATGGCGACGCGCTGCTGCTGGCCACCCGACAAGGTGTCAGCGGCCTGCAGCGCGGTGCGGGCGATATCGAGACGCTCCAGCGCTGCTATCGCCTCGGCTCGTTCCTCGCGGGAGAAGATGCCGAGCAGGTTCGACATGGTGGAGCGGTGATTCAGCCGGCCGAGAAGCACATTGGTCAGCACGTCGAGGCGCGGCACCAGGTTGAACTGCTGGAAGATCATGGCGCAATCGCGCTGCCAGCGCCGTAGTGGCGAACCGCGCAGCTGGGAGACCTCGGCGCCGTCAAAAAAAATCGACCCCTGGCTGGGATCGATGAGACGGTTGATCATGCGAAGAAGGGTCGATTTGCCGGCGCCCGAACGGCCGATGACGCCAACCATCTGACCATGCGGGATCGCGATGTTGATGTCGCTGACGGCAGTGTTCTTGCCAAATCGTCGGGTGACACCGCGGATTTCGAGCGTGGCGGAATTTGCTGGCATGGGGGCAGGTTCCAGGTCCGGACCATTGATCGTCAGGCTCTCGCCTAGCGCAGCCACATGAACCTGCCGTGTCGCGGTGATGTCAGTTTTGTTACGCTCCACAGGCTGGAGTCTAGTGTCGACCCTGGGTCAGCAGTCGAAGGTGATTTGGAACGCGGGCCTGGCGAGCTGGTGCCATCAAGCGTTCCAGACAAGGGCCGTCATGGCGCCGATGCTGGTGTCGAGAGGCATGTCATGCGGATAGTAGGGGCCGGGGCGGTTTGTGATAATGCCCCGCTGCCCCGCGTCAGTGACCGCCATTCCTGGACGTCGCTATCCACCATATTTCTCTAGGAACGTCTCGGCCTCAAGCTCCCGGAAATCATCCAACGCGGCGCGCAGCCTTGCATGGTCCCAGTCCCACCAGGCGAGCGCCTGGTAGCGTTCGGCCGTGCGGCGATCGAAGCGCTCGCGGATCGGTTTGGCCGGCACGCCGCCGACAATGGTATAGGGCGCGACATCTTTCGAGACCACCGCACCCGCGCCGACCGCGGCGCCATCGCCGACGGTGACGCCAGGCAGGATGGTCGAGCCATGGCCGAGCCAGGTGTCGTGGCCGATGGTGACACGTTTGGCGCGGCGCTGGGCGAAGAATTCTGTCTCGTGCTCGGCATCGTCCCAGTAGTCCGAGGCGCGATAGGTGAAGTGATGCAGCGTCGGCCGCCAAGTCGGGTGGTTGGTGGCGTTGATGCGAACGCTGGCCGCGATGTTGGCGAATTTGCCGATCGTCGCGCACCAGACGGAGCAGTCCTGCATCATGTAGGAATAGTCGCCGAGTTCGCTTTCCGAGACCCGGCTGCGGTCGGCGATCTCGGTCCAGCGGCCGAGCGTCGAATTCTGTACATCCGCCGTCGGGTGGACCAGCGGCGTCTCGGACAATTTCCTGGTCATGCGGCGATTTTTCCGGACGCGAACGCGGTGACGTCGATGATGCGGTCGGCAACCGCCTCGCGCACGTCGTGGTCATGGAAGATGCCGAGTAGGGCGACATCAGCCGCCTTCTTGGCGGCGATGAGTTCGATCACGACGTCGCGGTTCCTGGCGTCGAGCGAAGCGGTCGGTTCGTCGAGCAGCAGGATCGGATGCTCGGTGATGAAGCCGCGCGCGATGTTAACGCGCTGCTGCTCGCCGCCGGAAAAGGTCGCAGGCGGCAAAGCCCAGAGTTTCTCCGGCAGGTTGAGCTGTGCCAGCAAGGCGCGCGCCTTGCCGCGGGCAATCTCGCGATCCTCGCCGCGCTCGACCAGCGGTTCGGCGACGACATCGAGCGCCGAAACGCGTGGCACGGTGCGCAGGAACTGGCTGACATAGCCGATCGTTTGCCGGCGCACCGCAAGCACGGTGCGAGGGCTGGCGGTGGCCAGGTCGATCAGCCCGTCATCATGCGTGACGATGATCTGGCCTTCGTCGACGGCGTAGTTGCCGTAGAGCATCTTCAGGATCGAGCTCTTGCCGGCACCGGACGGGCCGCCGAGCACGGTGCATTCGCCGGCCCTGATCGAGAACGAGACACCGGCGACAACAGGCAGTTTGATGCCGTCACGCAGATGCATGGTGAAGCTCTTGGCAACGCCGGAAACAACGAACGGGGTTGCCATCAGAAGGTTCTCCAATCGTCAGTCGTTTGCGTCATCGTCAAACCTGCAGAATCGAGGAAACAAGCAATTGCGTGTAAGGCGCGCGCGGGTCGTCGAGCACGCGGTCGGTGAGACCGCTTTCGACGACGCGGCCGTCCTTCATCACCATCATGCGCTGCGATAAAAGCCGCGCCACGGCAAGGTCATGGGTGACGA
The DNA here is from genome assembly GCF_003999175.1 of Mesorhizobium sp. M7A.F.Ca.ET.027.03.2.1. NCBI lineage: Bacteria > Pseudomonadati > Pseudomonadota > Alphaproteobacteria > Hyphomicrobiales > Phyllobacteriaceae > Mesorhizobium > Mesorhizobium sp. M7A.F.Ca.ET.027.03.2.1. The sequence continues at coordinate 3,443 of NZ_RZOM01000577.1, forward strand.
CGATGGCTGCGAGACCAAGATCGGTGACCAGACCGCGCAGCAGGTCGAGCAGGCGCGCCTGGACCGAGACGTCGAGGCCGCCGGTTGGCTCGTCCATGAACACCAGACGCGGGGCGGTGACGAGGTTGCGGGCAATCTGCAGGCGCTGGCGCATGCCGCCGGAAAAGGCGCGCGGCTCGTCGTCGATGCGGTCCTCGTCGATCTCGACGCGCGATAGCCAGTCGACGGCGGTGGCGCGGATCTTGCCGTAGTGGCGGTCGCCGACCGCCATCAGCCGCTCGCCGACATTGGCGCCGGCCGACACCGTCATGCGCAGGCCGTCGGCCGGGTTCTGGTGGACAAACCCCCAGTCGGTGCGCATCAGGAAGCGGCGCTCGGCCTCACTCATGCGGTAGAGCTCGCGGAACTGGCCGTCGCGCATGCGGTAGCTGGCGCTGCCGGAGGAGGGCAGCAGCCGCGTCGACAGGCAGTTGAGC
>NZ_RZOM01000578.1:0-3905 GCF_003999175.1 Mesorhizobium sp. M7A.F.Ca.ET.027.03.2.1
GACAAGGACACCGTCATCGTTTCGGCCGCTTTCGACGAGGCCGACAAGACCGAGTCCGGCTATCCGCGAGTCATAAAACTGTGGAAGCGCGGTACCAACCTGGAAGACGCGACGCCGTTCTTCGAGGCGCAGAAAGAGGATCTCGCCGTTGGTGCCGCTGTCGAGTACGACGGTGACAGACGCTATCTGGTCCTGGCTCGAACGCTGAATTTCTTCGCTTCGCACATCTTCCTTCGGCTGCCTTCCGGCGAAAACAAACAGCTGCCGCTACCGGACGACATGACCGATACGGCAATATTCAGGGATCAGCTCGTGTTCGGCGTGCGCAGTCCATGGACGGCGCCCGACGGCACGGTTTGCAAGCCCGACGGCCTCTATTCGCTGGATCTGGCGCACTGGGTCGAGACCGGCGCGCTCGGATCTGTCGAAACCTTGTTCGAGCCGGCATATCGCGTGTCCATCGCCGGCATGGCCCGCACGCAGGACCGGCTGTTCATCAGCCTGATGGACAATGTGCGCGGCAAGGTCGTCGTCTGCGAGCGCAAGGATGGCAACTGGTCGCTGAAACCGGTGGCGCTGCCCGAAAATGGCAATGTCGGCATCAGCCATGCCGAGCAGTTCGGCTCGAGCGTGTCCTTTTCCTTCACCGATTTCCTGACCCCGAGTTCGATCATCTGGTCTGACGACAATGGCGAGACGCTCGCTACCGTGAAGTCGCAGCCGGCGCGTTTCGATGCCTCGCAGCTCATCTCGGAACAGTTCGAGGCGCGCTCCAAGGACGGCACGATGATCCCTTATTTTGTCGTCAGGCGGCGCGATCAGAAGGGGCCGGTGCCGACGCTGCTTTACGGCTATGGCGGTTTCGAAGTGCCGCTGCTGCCCGGCTATGCCGGCGTGCGCGGGAGGCTATGGCTGGAAAAGGGCAATGCCTATGTGCAGGCCTGCATCCGCGGCGGCGGCGAGTTCGGCCCGGCCTGGCATCAAGCGGCGCTCAAGGGCAATCGCCAAAACGGATTCGATGATTTCGCAGCGGTCGCGCAGGACGTCGTCAAGCGCGGCATCGCGACAGCAAGCTCACTCGGCATCCAGGGTGGTTCGAATGGCGGCTTGCTGACCGGCGTTTCCTTGACGCAGCATCCCGAGCTATTCGGCGCCGTCATCATCGAGGTGCCGCTGCTCGACATGCTGCGTTACGCCGAATTGCCGCCTGGCGCCTCGTGGATCGCCGAATATGGCGATCCGTCGAAACCCGAAGACGCGAAGTGGCTTTCAGCCTACTCGCCCTACCAGCATGTCGACGCCGCTGCCGCCTATCCGCCTGTGCTCCTGACCACATCGACCGCTGACGATCGGGTCCATCCCGGCCATGCGCGCAAGATGGCCGCCCGCCTGCAGGAAGCCGGCCATGCCAGGACGCTGTTCTTCGAGGAGACCGAGGGTGGTCATGGCGGGCGTGGCGACCGCCGGCCGCAGGCGGCGCAGACGGCGATGAAATATGTCTTCCTGCAGAGGGCGCTGACAGCCAAGGCCTAGACTCATTCCGTTATGGTCCAAGCAAAGGGTGGTTCTCCTCGACGAGCCTTTGCTCTAAGCTGCCAGCCATGGCTCTCGTCAGGATGTTGGTTGGCGCATTTGAGGCTCGCGCATTGCGGGTCGCGGTGACGCCGTCACCGCGTACGCTGCGCGCCGAGCTTTTGCGGCTGTGCGCCCGCATCGGCTATTCGCCACCTCTCTGCCTCTGAAGCATTCGCCCCGGCTTGCCGGATAGAATCCAGAGGGAAGATCAGACATGACCTATCAGAATTATTCGCTGAAGCAGCTTCAGCAGATCGACGCCGCGCATCATCTGCATCCGTTCACCGACCATAAGGAAATGCGCGGGGCCGGGTCGCGCATCATCACCCATGCCAATGGCCCTTTCATCTACGATTCCGAGGGGGCTGAAATCCTCGATGGCATGGCCGGGCTGTGGTGCGTCAACATCGGCTATGGCCGTGACGAGCTGGCCGAGGCCGCCTATGCCCAGATGAAGGAACTGCCTTATTACAACTCCTTCTTCAAATGCTCGACGCCGACGCCGGTGCTGCTGTCCAAGAAGCTGGCGGAGATCGCGCCGAAGCACGTCAACCAGGTGTTCTATGGTTCGTCGGGCTCGGAGGCCAATGACACGGCACTGCGTCTCGTGCGCCACTATTGGGTGCTGGAAGGCCAGCCGGAGAAGAACCGCATCATCTCGCGCAAGATGGCCTATCACGGCTCGACCGTTGCCGGCACCTCGCTCGGCGGCATGGATGGTATGCACAAGCAGCTCAACGGTGCGGTGCCCAACATCGTCCATGTGATGATGCCCTACGCCTATGAACTGGCGCTGCCGGGAGAGAGCGACCATGATTTCGGCCTGCGCGCGGCCGGGGCTGTCGAGGAGGCGATCCTCGAAGCCGGCGCCGACAAGGTTGCCGCCTTTATCGGCGAGCCGGTCATGGGGGCCGGTGGCGTGAAGATACCGCCGGCGAGCTACTGGCCGGAAGTGCAGCGTATCTGCCGTAAATACGATGTCCTGTTGATGCTGGACGAGGTCATCACCGGTTATGGTCGCACCGGCGAGTGGTTCGCCGCCCAGAAGCTCGGCATCGAGCCCGACACGATCACCACGGCCAAGGCGCTGACGTCGGGCTACCAGCCGCTGTCGGCATTGCTGGTCGGCGACCGCATCGCCTCGACGTTGGTCGAGAAGGGCGGCGAGTTCAATCACGGCTACACCTATTCCGGCCACCCGGTGGCCTGCGCCGTGGCGCTGAAGAACCTCGAGATCATCGAACGCGAAGGGCTGGTCGACCGCGTCCGGAACGACACCGGCCCTTATTTCGCCAAGGCCTTGCAGGAGCGCATTGCCGGACATGATCTGGTCGGCGAGGTGCGTTCGATCGGACTGATGGGCGCAATCGAGATCGTCAAGGACAAGGCGACCAAGGAGCGGTTCCTGCCGGCTGGAAGTGCGGCGGTAACCGTGCGCGATCATGCCATCGCGCACGGCATGATGCTGCGCGCTACCGGTGACACGATGATCCTGTCGCCGCCGCTGATCTGGACCCGTGATACGATCGATATGGCCTGCGACCGCATCTCGAAGGCGCTGGATCTGGCGCAAGCCGACCTGCGCAAGCGGTAGAACTCGACCCCTCGGCTGGGCGCTCCTCGGCGGGAGCGCCCAGCCTTGAGGCCATGCTGACGCGGGGAGCGAACGAATTCCACCACAAGCGCGTAGTGTGTGGGGGCTGCGGCTGATTCGGCCGCGACAAGGGGTTGTTTCCATGAGAAAGACCGGCAAGAGCCGACGGACGCAAGAAGCGGCCATCATCGGCGGCGACCTGATGCTGGCGCCGCTGGTGGCGATGATGCGGCTGCCGTTGATGGCCATGGATGGCGGGAGCAGCCAGCCTTGGAGCACGGAGACCGCGCGTGCGGTAAACGAGAAGACCGCCGCTATGGCCGAAGGCGTGTTTGCGGCGCAAATGTCCTTCCTGCAATCGGCATCGCGGTTTTGGCCGGAAATCTTTTCCGGCCGCACGCCGTCGCTGTTCAACGGGGTCGCGGCGGAGCGCTCGATCAGCGCCGCGCTGAAGCCGGCAAGCCGTGCCGTGAAAGCGAATTTTCGCCGGCTGTCCAACAAGACCTGACAGAAGTTGCAGAACTTTGATTTTGCGCATTGACGGGCGCATGCGCTAGAATCAGTCGGTACGTCACGGATGGGGGACACGATGGCCGGACAACCGCTCAACCAGCCGGCTGAAATTCCAGCCGAACTCGACCGCTGGAACTGGGGCGCTTTCTTCCTCAACTGGATCTGGGGCATCGGCAACAGCACTTTCATCGCGTTGCTGGCGCTGATCCCTGTCGTCAACATC
>NZ_RZOM01000579.1:0-3888 GCF_003999175.1 Mesorhizobium sp. M7A.F.Ca.ET.027.03.2.1
CGCCTGTGCTCATCTGTTCGACGCCAAGACCGGCCGGCGATTGTAGGGCAAAGGTCTGATATCCCGAGGCAAAGGTCTCAAGCAAAAGTTGGCTCTTGCCACTCGCGTCCGTTGGCACCAATCTCGCTCAGCCGCTCATCGGTGGATGTCGGCATGACAGGATCTTGCCATGACCCGCGATCAGATGCTCGCCCACCTGCGGTCCGCCGATGCCGTCGCGCGTGACACGGCGGCGCATGGGCACCATCCGTTCGGTTGCGTGCTGGTCGGGCCGGACGATCGCGTGCTGATGCGGCAGGGCAATCTCGACACGGTGCGCCATGCCGAGACGGAGCTCGCCCGGCGCGCGGCGGCGGCCTATGAGCCGGAGTTCCTGTGGCAATGCACGCTGGTCTCAACCTTCGAGCCGTGCGCCATGTGCGCCGGCACGATGTATTGGGCCAATATCGGGCGGCTGGTTTACGGGGTCGAGGAGACCGAGCTGCTGGCGCTCACCGGAGATCACGCGGAGAATCCGACGATGAGCCTCTCTTCGCGCACAGTCCTCGACTCCGGCCAGAAAAAGATCGAGGTCTTTGGCCCCTTCCCCGAAATCGCCGACGAGTTGCTCGCACCGCACCGCGATTTCTGGACGCGTTGACGGCTTCCCCACCGGTTGTGGTGTGCCCTTCCCGAGAGATGGGTGACAGTTTATCGCGTGGATTTGGTGAGCGCGATGGGATTCGAACCCATGACCTACTGATTAAAAGGCTGTACAAAACCCCCATAAAATAAGGCTTTGTACCATATATGCGCCATTTATGCGCCATGAAACATGCGGTAAGGCCCGTCAATTGGCGTAAAGTTGGTCCGCAATCTTGTCCATCGCATCGGCATGAGTTTCGCTTGGAAACAAGTGTCCATACCGGTTCATCGTAATGGCATATGTCGCATGACCGGCAAGCGTCTGAACTGCTTTTGGCTGCAGGCCTGCCTCGATCCATGTCGACACCGCGAAGTGACGGAGGGCATGCCAGCCTAGGTCTTTCACTTCGGCTTTCGCGACAAGCGGATACCAGCGGCGCTTCACGAACAGGGTGTGGCGCGTGAAGCCGCCAGCAGAGTCTGGAAAAACGAAGTCGTCGTCGCCAGCCTTCGTCTTCTTACGGCGGTCGGCTAGTTCATCGGTTAACGCCTTGCCCAACGGCACGGTGCGCTTGCCAGCTTCCGATTTCGTTGTGTCGAAGTCGCCAAAGGCATCCACGCGCGTTTCAACTGTGACGGTGCGCTTCTTGAGATCCAGATGGCGCCAGCGGAGTGCCCACTGCTCACTCGCGCGCAAACCGGTTGCCGCGGCGAATTTGACGCGAAGAGCCAAGTCGTTCAACTCGGCCGCCCTCGCTTTGAATTTCGCTTCTGCTTCCTCCCCGAAGCCCTTGGGCGCTTCAGGCTCCCATTCCTTCGCTGCTTTGATGATCTTGGCAAGATCGGCCTTCGACGGCGGCACAACCTTTTCGCTGCCCTGTCCTCGCTTGGCTGTGATGCGGACACCCTTGGCGGCGTTGCTGGCCACCCAATCTTCACCGATGGCATAGGCCAGTGTGCGGGACAGTGCGCCGACGACGCGACGGATGGTCGGTATGCCAACCTCGGCATCCTTCAGTTTGTCGACCATTTCGTTGATGGCGCGGGTGGTCAGTTCAGAAAGCTTCGTGCCGCCAAGCTCGGGCTCTACATGGGTACGCAATTGGCCGGTGGTGTTTCGCAAGTACATCGTCGTCACCTGCTCGCCCTTCCCGTGCCGCTTCCCGAGGTGCTTGATATAGGAGTCGATCGCGTCTTTGACTGTCTTGGTGGCAGCCTCGGCCCGGAACGTGCCCTTGCCTATCTGACCCTCGACCTCCACTCGCTTTGCGTCGGCATCGCGCTTCAGGCTGAACTGTTCTTTGTGCCTGGCGCCCTTCTTATCGGTATAGGCGAGAACCCACGCCTCCCGCTGCTCGCCCTTGCCGGTCTTCCAACGCCGCTTGGTGATCGTTGCCATGATTCGCCCCTGATATACTGATCTTATGGCGCATGGAAATATCGTGGAACATGCGGGAAAACAAGGTAACACTGGAAATTTTTGTTATCGTTTGAAATCAGAGGCATAGCCTAACATTAGACACACCTAATTCTCTCCAGCCAGATACTTATAGGGATGCACGGGCAATTTCGCCCGGCGAGAACGGAGAGATCACATGAACGACAACAACCCGGACCTGCTTATGGGTGCCGACGCCATTGCGCGGTTTCTCGGCATCACTAGGCGGCAGGCTTACCGCCTTGTGTACGATGGTCTTCTACCGTCGTTCAAACTTGGCGGGACGGTGTCGGCTCGTCGTTCTTCACTGACTGCCTGGCTGGCCGAAAAGGAAGCCGCGGCAGCCTAATCCCCTACCAATAGGAAACACATGAGAATCTTATCAATCCACCCCATGCATGGGGCGGTCGCGAAAGCGCGTTTCGACGTCGAGATCAACGAGCATCTGCGCCTTTACGGCCTGATCCTGAAGCAAACTTCCAACGGCCTGCGTACCCACGCGCCACGCACCAACACCGGTCATTCCGCAACATTCCACCCCGAGCTTGGGAAACGGATTACGGCGGCTGCGGTAGCGGCGCTGGAGGGCGGCAGCCATGTCGGAAGCTAAGGAGCCGCGCACCGCAAAGCCGGGCTCGCTATTGTCGCAATGGTGGACGCTAGGTGCGATCGCTCTCGACGCTCGCACGGCCGGGCGCCACATGACTGTCGCCTGGGTCATCATTGACCGCTACATGCAGAGCAAAGGCGGCAGCCGCGCGAGCCTGCGCTACATCGAGAAGGCCACCGGACTTTCAAAGCCTACCGTTATTGGAGCATGCCGTGAGTTGGTCGATTGGGGATACTTTACCCGTCACTTAGGCAAAGGCACCCGCCCCAGCGAATACGGTCCAAACTGGCTAGTGGTAAACCCCTCTTTACCGCAAGCTAGTGGTCAACAAGGGTTTACCACAGGTGGTAAAGATGGGTTGACCACTACGGAGCCTAGTGGTCAACAAGGGTTTACCAAAAACCTACTTACGTCACCGGCTGACAAGCCGGCTGACAGTAAAGTAGGAACTGAAGATACCCCCGACCCCGTTGCACTCGGCCTTGCGGCCGGTGCCGGGCCGCGGGACCCGGAGAGCGCCTTCGATCGCTTCTGGTCCGCATACCCGCGCAAATTCCAGAAGCCGAAAGCGCGGGCCGCATGGGATAAGATCGAGCCCGACGCCGAGCTTGCCGCACGGATCATAGAAGCGGCAGCCGCATGGGCAGAGCACTACGCCACGCAAGGCACTGACAAAAAGTGGATCCCAACTCCTGCGAACTGGCTTGCCGGCGAGCGCTACGATGAAGACCTCCCCGAGGTCTATGTCGACGCCAAAGAAGCCGCCATTGCCAAGAAGGTTTCCGGCAAAGCACCGCGGGCAGCCGAACCAGAACCTGAGACGGCATCCGAATGGTTGGACGAGATATCGCCGTTTGTGACGCCCGGCCGGCATATCATCACGGTGGTTGCCGCCAAGGAGAGAGCAACCGAGCTTGGCCGGAAATTGCAATTGTCATTTGACGTCGACCTGCCCAAGCAGAAATTGACCGACGTGCCGTTCGAACTCTACACCGAGCATGTCATCAAAGCCGTTCAGGACGACGGCCAGGCCGCGATTAAAATCCTAGCTGGAGGCGACGATATCGAAAAGGCAATCGATCTTGTCGGCAGGCAATGCAGGATTTCGGTTAGCCATATTGGCGCCGTGAAGTTCGAGCCGCTGGTGCACAGTGTAGTGCCGGGTTTGATGGATCGCATAAGGGCAGCACAGGCCGCACAGTCTGCCGCATAACTG
>NZ_RZOM01000057.1:0-12098 GCF_003999175.1 Mesorhizobium sp. M7A.F.Ca.ET.027.03.2.1
ATCCGGCACAGCGCATCCCCAACGTCACCACCAACAAGGTCGACATCACCATTCAGTTCATGACGATGAGCGCCCAGCGCTCGCAGCTGGTCAACTTTTCCCGGCCTTACTACGTCGAGGGCGTCGCCCTGCTGAGCCTTCCGACCGCCGAGAACAAGACCTTCGACAAGTTGCTTGCCGGCGGCTCGGCGACACGCGTCTCCATCCTGCAGAATGTCGATGCCGAGGCGCAGGTGCATTCGGTGCTGCCCGAGTGCCAGGTCATGCAGATCGATACCCAGGCCAACGTGCTGCAGGCACTGGAATCGAAACGCGTCGACGCCGCTGCCGTCGATCTGTCCACGGTGCGCTGGCTCGCCTCGCGCAATCCGGACAGATATTTCGACGCCGGCAAGAGCTGGCTGAGCATGCTTTATGGCGCGGCACTCCGGCAAGGCGACCTTGACTGGCTGACCTTCGTCAACGCGACCTTCACCATCGCCATGTTCGGCCACGAAAACGCACTCTACGATGCCGCCTTCAAGGACTATTTCGGACAGGAGCCGCCGGCGCGCCATCCCGGCTTCCCGGCCATCTGATCTGCATCAGGCGGGAGGGCGTATCCAGCGCCCTTCCGCCTCCCTAGAGCAATTCCAGGAAGTGTGAAACGGTTTTTCGTCCGGAATTGCGTCAAACAAAGAGTTAGAGCGGGTCGCCGTTTCCGTGAAACGGTGAACTGCTCTAAGCCTGCGGCACTGAGGCGGACGCATGGGCTATGCCCTTAATTTCAACCTGATCTGGCGGCACTTCGACAAGCTGTGGGGCGGACTGCTGCTCAGTCTCGAACTCGCCGTCATATCGATCGCCATCGGCACCGTCATCGGTCTGGTTTTGGCGGTCTGGTACGTGTCTGCCGGACGCATCGTGCGCACCATCATCGCCGCCTACGTCGAATTCATCCGCAACGTGCCGCTGATCCTGCTCGTCTACCTCGTTTTCTACGGCCTGCCGACAGTGGTCGACATCGCCTACAGCGCGCCGACCTCGTTCGTCGTCACGCTGTCGCTCTATAGCGGCGCCTATCTGGTCGAGGTGTTTCGCTCCGGGCTCGAAGCCGTTCCGCGCGGACAGTTGGACGCCGGCAAGGCAATCGGCCTGACGCCCTGGCAAAGGCTGCTCAACGTGCGCCTGCCGACCATGCTGCGCATCACCTTGCCGGCATTGTCCAACACCTTCATATCGCTGTTCAAGGACACCTCCGTCGCCTCGGTCATTTCGGTGCCGGAGCTGACCTATGGCGCCCAGTGGATCAACTTCAACACCTTCCGCATCGTCGAGGTCTATCTCGTGGTCACGGCGATGTATCTGGTGACGGGCTACATCTTGCTTTTTGCGCTTCGGCTCGTCGAGCGCCGGTTCAGGGCGGCGCGCTGACATGCTGACCCAGATAGCCTATGCCTTGCCTTTCCTCGCCCAGGGCTTTGCCCTGACACTGTGGGTATCCCTGCTGGTCGTGGTGTTTTCGTTGATCGCCGGCGTGATCATGGGCGTCGGCCTAGTCTATGGCCCGGTGCCGTTGCAATGGGCCGTGCGCATCTTCAGCGACACCATCCGCGGCATCCCGATCCTGGTGCTCATCTTCTTTGTCTATTACGGACTGCCGGCCGTTGGGCTTCATCTGCCGTCGTTCTGGGCCGCAGTGCTGGCGCTGACCCTGTTCAAGACAGCTCAGGTCGTCGAATATTTCAGAGGTGCTGTCGGCTCCATTCCGAAAGGGCAGTCCGAGGCGGCGATGGCGATCGGACTCACCTTTCGCCAGCGGCTCGCCTACGTCATTTTCCCACAGGCGTTCAGGCGCTTCCTGCCGCCCTGGATCAACGGCGTCACCGATGCGGTCAAGGGCAGCGCGCTGGTATCGCTGCTCGGCATCACCGACCTGATGCAGGCCATCAACCAGGTCATCGGCCGCACCTATGAGGCCATGCCGCTCTATATCCTCGGCGCGCTCATCTACTTCGCGGTCAACTATGCCCTTTCGCTCGCCAGCCGTCGGCTCGAGCGGCGTTTCTCCTTCATCCGGGAATAGCAATGTCCACAAGTCCGAAAAACACCCCGGCCCTTCTCGACGTCCAGGACGTTTCCAAAGCCTTTGGGACCGTCCAGGTCCTGCGTTCGGTCAGCCTGCAGGTGGCGAAGGGCGAGGTGGTGACGGTCATCGGCCCCTCCGGCAGCGGCAAGACCACGCTGCTGCGTTGCGTCAACTTTCTCGAAAGCTATGACAGTGGTTCGATCCGCATCGACGGCAAGGAGGTCGGCTTTCGCGAAGCCGGAACCCGCCAGCGTCGCAGCGAACGCGATCTCGCCGCGATGCGCGCCGAGACCGGCATGGTGTTCCAGAGCTTCAACCTCTTTCCGCACCTGACAGCCGCCGGCAACATCATGCTTGGCCTCACCAAGGTGCGCGGCAAGAGCAACGCCGAAGCGCGCACCATCGCCGAACACTGGCTCGGCCGGGTCGGCCTCGCCCACAAGGCCGACAGCCTGCCCGCCGAACTGTCCGGCGGCCAGCAGCAGCGCGTCGGCATTGCCCGCGCAGTGGCCATGGGGCCGAAGATCCTGCTTCTCGACGAGATAACCTCCGCGCTCGACCCGGAACTGGTCGGCGAGGTGCTCGAGGTCGTGCGCAGCCTGGCCGAGGACGGCATGACGATGGTGATGGTCACGCACGAAATGGCCTTTGCCCGAGATGCTTCGAGCCGCATCATCTTCATGGCCGATGGCGGCGTCAGCGCGGCGGGCCCACCCGCCGAAATCCTGGCGGCGGACACCGACAATGAGCGCCTGCGCACCTTCCTGGCACGCTTCCGCGCCTCGCATTTCTAGAACGGGACAGCCAACGCTGTCGCAAGGAGCCTTCTTTCATGACGCCTTATATCCGGCTCGCCGCGTTGGGCCTGACGCTGCCCGAGCCGCCGACACCGATCGCCAACTTCGTCACCCATGCCGAAAGCGGCCGGCTGATCTTCCTGTCCGGTCAGGGTCCGCTGCGCACCGACGGCACGCTGTTTACCGGCAAGGTGGGGGAGGATGTCACCGTCGAGCAGGCTTATGGCCATGCCCGCCTCACCGGCCTCAATCTGCTTGCCGTCATGCACGCAGCCACTGGCGACCTTGGCCGGATCGTGCGCGTCGTCAAGCTGCTCGGCTTCGTCAACGCCATACCGACCTTCAGCGACCATCCGAAAGTGGTCAATGGCTGTTCCGACCTGTTTGCCGATGTGTTCGACAATATCGGCGGCCATGCCCGCTCGGCGATCGGCGTCGGCTCCTTGCCTGGAAACATCACCGTTGAAATCGAGGCGGTTGTCGAGATCGCCGCCTGACCTTTAGAAGAATGGAATCCGAGAGATGAAAACCACTTCCACCGACGGCTCCAACACCACCATCCGCGAACGGCTCGGCCTTCGCCCGATCATCAATGTCTCCGGCACGATGACCGCGCTCGGCGCGTCGATCATTGTCCCCGAAGCGATCAGCGCCATGGCGGAAATGGCCTCGCAATGGGTGGAAATGGATGACCTGCAACGTGCCGCAAGCACGATCGTCGCGCGCCTGACCGGCGGCGAGGCCGGTTTCATCACTGCCTGCTGCGCCAGCGGCATCACCATGGCGATCGCCGGTGCGATGACGGGGACCAATCTGCTCGCCATCGAGCGGCTGCCTGATAACACGGAAGGCCTCAAGTCGGAGGTCATCGTCCAGCTCGGCCACATCGTCAACTATGGTGCGCCGATCGACCAGTCGGTCCGGCTGGCGGGCGCCAGGGTCGTGCCGGCCGGCACGGTCAGCGTGACGCAGGACTATCATGTGCGCGACGCGATCAACGACCGCACGGCGGCGGGCCTCTATGTCGTTGCGCACCACACCGTGCAGTATGGCATGCTGTCGCTGGAGGAATTCTGCGAGATCTGCCACGCCAGGGGTGTCCCGGTGATCGTGGATGCGGCTTCAGAGTATGATCTGCGCGACTTCCTCGCGCGCGGCGCCGACATTGTCATCTACAGCGGCCACAAATTCCTGAGTGGGCCGACCAGCGGCATCGTCACCGGGCGCAAGGATCTGGTTCGCGCCGCCTATCTCCAGAACCGCGGCGTCGCGCGCGCCATGAAGGTCGGCAAGGAGAGCATCGCCGGCACCATGGCCGCACTGGAAGCCTGGGAAAAGCGCGACCATGCCGGCATCCGCCGCCGCGAAGACGCCGCGCTCAACCTGTGGAAGGACGCGTTGCAGGGCCTGCCGGGCATTGTCGCGCAGATCATTCCCGATCCGACCGCCAACCCTCTCGATCGGCTTCAGATTTTTGTACTGCCCGAAAGCCGGTTCACGGCGGCCGGCCTCACCTCGGCATTGGCGACGGGCTCGCCACCGATCATCGTGCGCAACCATGAGGTGGAGCGCGGCCATTTCTTCCTCGACCCCTGCAATCTTCATCCCGGCGAGGCCGAGATCGTCGCCGAACGGCTGCGCGCAATATCGACCGCCAAGGACCGCCCGGCCGATGCGATGAAAGTCGCCCGCAAGGATTCGTCCGGCGTCTTACGCTGGCCAGATTGAACACCCGGCGAATCGTTACCTGAAATTGCGCCGGCCGTACCAGCACGCGCCATCATGCGCCTATTGGCCTGACGGGCTCTCCAGGGCACCGGCCGGGAAACTGCCGGCTCCCTTTGCGCGCCTTGGCGGGTCCAGCTTGGTGGTCGCTTCGTAGCCTCTCAAAACAATAACTTTACAAATATCTTTCTTTATGTGAAGTCATGACGATTGCAGGATCGATCATGACAGCCACTCGTTTCGCCACGCGCCTGAATTCCTTTGCCTCGCGACCGCAGGCCGAGTGGCCCGATCTTACCGGCAAGCCGTCGCTGCTGCAGATGGCGGCGCGCGCCGCCAAGGTCGAGGGGCTTACCGATCTTGATCTCAACTTTCCTGACCACGTCGGTGAAAAGCCCACGGAAATCGCCCTGAAACTGGGCGATCTTGGGCTCTCCATCAATGGCTTTGCCATGCGCTACTACTCCAACCCCGCCTTCAAGCTCGGCGCTTTCACCAATCCGGATCCGGCGGTGCGTCGCGAGGCCATCGACCTGACCAAGGCCGGCATCGATGCCCTGCGTGAGGCCGGCGCCAGCCTGATGACGCTGTGGCTCGGCCAGGATGGCTTCGACTACGCCTTCCAGGCCGACTATTCGACGCTTTGGCAACACGAAATTGATGGGATTCGTGAAGTTGCGGCACATGATCCCGACTGTCAGATCAGCCTTGAATACAAACCGAACGAACCACGCTCCTACAGCCTGATGCCGGATGCGGCGACGACCTTGCTGGCAATCCGCGATGTCGGCCTGCCCAATCTGGGCGTCACGCTCGATTTCGCTCATGTGCTCTACGCCGACGAACAGCCGGCCTTTGCCGCAGCCCTGGTGGCGCGTCACAGCAAGCTGCTCGGCGTGCACCTGAACGACGGCTACGCCAAGCGCGACGACGGCCTGATGGTCGGCGCGGTGCACACGCTGCAGACCATCGAGCTGCTCAGGCAGATTCGCCGCGACGGTTACGCCGGCGCCATCTATTTCGACACGTTCCCCGATATGACCGGGCTCGATCCGGTGCGCGAGTGCGAAGTCAACATCGCCACCGTCAAGCGCATGCTGCGCGTCGTCGACCGGCTGGAGCAGGACAATCGCCTGTCCGCCGCCATGGACAGCCAGGACGCGGTGACGTCGCAGGCCATCATCCAGGAAATCATGCTCGGGCCGGATAGCTGAGGCATCCATCGCCGTTTTCAACCAGGGAGGAATACAATGAAACTTCTGCTTGCCACCGCTACCGCCGCACTGATGGCGCTCTCGATCGGCTCTGCCTTTGCCGCCGACCTCGCGCCGCTCAATTCCGACACGGAAAAGGACCGCATCGACTGGTCGCAGGTCCAGGCCAAGTTCGGCGCGTTCCCCAAGCTGCCCGAAGGCACCAAGGCAGGCGCGGTCTCCAAGACGTTGACCAATGAATACTGGCGCTCGCTGGGCGAGGGCTACACGGCATTCGGCGCCAAGGTCGGCGTTCCCGTCGTCTATCAGGCAGCGCAGAGCGAGGGCGACCAGCTCGGCCAGCTCACCATCGCCGAAGGCCTTGTGACGCAGGGCTACAACGTGCTGCTCGTCTCGCCGCAGACGGATGCCAATCTGCAGCCGATCATGGAGCAGGCCAGGGCCGCCAACGTGCCGGTGGTCAATGTCAATGACGCCGTTATCCCGCAGGCCGAGCATTATGTCGGCAACGTCCAACGCGACAATGGCGTGCGCGTCGCCAAATGGTTCGTCAAGAATCGTCCGAATGGCGGCAAGGTCGCCATCGTCGAAGGCCAGGCTGGCGTCTATGCCGCCGTGCAGCGCACCGATGGCTTCAAGTCGACCATCACCGAGGGAGGCAAGTTCGAGGTTGTCGCCAGCGTTCCCGGCAACTGGGACCGCCAGACCTCCTATGACGCGGCCACCAACATCCTGCAGCAGCATCCCGACCTGATCGGCTTCTATGCCAACAATGACGGCATGGCGCTCGGCATCGTCGAGGCTGTCAAGGCCGCCGGCCTGCAGGACAAGGTTGCGGTCTTCGGCACCGACGGCATTTCCGATGCCTATGCCTCCATACGGGCCGGCGAACTGACCGGCACGGTCGACAGTTTCCCCGTTCTGACCGGCGAAGTGGCGTTGGAAACAGCTCTGCGTCTCGTCGCGGGACAGAAGCTGCCGCGCGTCGTCGCCACGCCACAGGCGCTGATCACCAAGGACAATGCCGACCGCTATTCCGGCGCCGGCGCGCGCAAGGCGCTGCTCGAGGACGCGGCTGCGGGCCAGTAAGGCCAACCAACAGTGCCGGTCAGGGCAATTCGCTTCTGACCGGCACCATGGCCCGGAGATAGATCCCGATGTCACCCAGGCTGCAATTCAAGGGGATTTCCAAGCTGTTTCCGGCCGTACGGGCGCTTGACGGCGTTTCGTTCTCGGTCGCGGCCGGTGAAATCCACGGCCTGCTCGGCGAAAACGGCGCCGGCAAGTCGACGCTGCTGCGCATACTGTCTGGCGTCTACAGGCCGACAGCGGGAAGCGTCCTCATTGACGGCAAGCCGGTTACACTCGCCAATCCGGTTGCCGCGCGCGCTGCGGGCGTCGCCATGATCCATCAGGAATTGCAGCAGGTGCCGCGCCTCAGCGTCGCCCAGAACATGTTCCTCGGCCATCCGCTGACACGAGGCGGCATCTTCGTCGCCAGCAGAGAGCAGGAGCGCCGCGCCGCCGAGGCTCTTGCAGCCATCGACCCTTCCATCGATCCAGCCGCCCCGCTCGGCACCCTGAAGGTGGCGCAGCGGCAGATTGTCGAGATTGCCAGGGCATTGCTCGATCGCGCCCGCATCGTCGCCATGGACGAGCCGACATCGAGCCTGACGCCGAGCGAATTCGAACGGCTCGCGCAAGTCATTACAGGTTTGGCGCGCGATGGCGTCGCCGTCGTCTATGTCTCGCACAAGCTGGATGAGGTGTTCGGCATCTGCCGGCGCGCCACCATCATGCGCGACGGCGTCGTCGGCGATTCCGTCGATCTGAAAGACCTGTCGGAGAAAGCGGTCGTGGCGATGATGGTCGGCCGCGAACTGGCGCAGGAACACCATAATTCCCATGCCACGAACAAGGTCATGCTGAGCGCGCGTGGCCTCTCCTCGGCGACGAAGGTGCGCAACGTGTCGTTCGATCTGCATCGCGGCGAGGTGCTGGGGATTGCCGGCCTGGTCGGTTCCGGCCGAACTGAACTTTTGCGGCTCCTGGCCGGCGCCGATCGCGCCACGGCCGGCACCATTGCAATCGACGGCAAGGCGGCGCGCTTCGCCGGCCCGCGCGATGCGATTGCCGCCGGCATCGGCATGGTGCCGGAGGAGCGCAAGCGCGAAGGCATCGTGCCGCTGCGCTCGATCACCAGCAACATGGCGCTGGCCTCGATGAACGTATTCGCGCCGCGCGGCGTCATCGATCACACCAGGCTGAAACAGGTGGCGGTCGACAGGATGAGCCGCGTCAATCTGCGCCCGTTCCTGCTCGACCGGCCGATCCGCCTGTTCAGCGGCGGCAACCAGCAGAAGGCGATCATCGGCCGCTGGCTGGCCGCGGGAACGCGCATCCTCTTGTTCGACGAACCGACACGCGGCATCGATGTCGGCGCCAAGGCGGAGATCTATCATCTGATCGAGGAACTCGCCGCCGAGGGCCATGCCGTGATCGTCGTCTCCTCCGAACTCCCCGAAGTGATCCGGCTTGCCGACCGCGTGCTGGTCATGCGCGACGGCACGATCGCGGCCGAACTCCACAGAGACGATATCAGCGAACAGGCGATCGCGGCGCACGCCATCCCGCAAACGCAAACGCCGGCCGCGCAACAGGCAAGGCAGTAGGTGACGGATATGTCGGATACCACTCTGGTGCGGCCACGCGCCGAATTCCTGCGCGGCGTTTCCATGCGCGACGCCGGCACGCTGATCGGCCTTGTCGTGATCCTGGCATTATTCGGCGCGCTGGTGCCCGGCTTCTTCGCCGAGCGCAACCTGATCAACATCCTGCAGCAGTCGAGCATCAATGCCTGTCTGGCGCTGGGCATGACGCTGGTCATCATCTCCGGTGGCATCGACCTGTCGGTCGGGCCGACGGCGGCACTCTCGGCCGTCATCTCGGCCTCTATGATGGTCGCCGGCGTGCCGTTTCCGTTGGCCATCGCCGCCGGCTTCGCCATTGGCCTTGCCTGCGGCCTCGTCAACGGCGTGCTCGTCGCCTATGTCGGGCTGCAGCCCTTCATCGTCACGTTGGGAACGCTCAGCACCTATCGGGCGCTGGCGCTGATCTACACCGGCGGCAATCCGGTCCTCGGCCTGCCCGCCGACTTTCGCGCCATCTTCAGCGGATCGCTGTTTGGACTGCCTCTGGCGGTCATCATCGTCGCCTGCGTGGCTGTCGTCGCCTGGGTGGTTTTGAAGAAGACGCCCTTCGGCGAATATCTGCTTGCCGTCGGCGGCAACGAGGAGGCGGCCTACATCGCCGGCGTGCCGATTGCCCGCACCAAGATCGCCGCCTACATGATCTCAGGCCTGCTGGCGGCGCTTGCCGCGCAGATCCTGGTCGGCCGGCTCGGCGCCGCCGAGCCCATCCTCGGCAATCTCTGGGAACTCGACGCCATCGCGGCTGCCGCCATCGGCGGCGCCTCGCTGATGGGCGGCAAGGGCAGCATCGTCGGCACCATCCTTGGCGCCGTCATCCTCGGCGCTATGCGCAACGGTTTGACGCTGATGAACGTCCAGTCCTTCTATCAGCTTCTGGCAACTGGTCTTATAATCCTCGCCGCGATGCTTATCGATCGCGTGACGAGGGGGCGTGGATGACCTTGAGCGGGCTGGACCTGAAAGCGGTAGGACCGCGGATCCGCATGATGATGCCGCATCTCACTCCGTTGGAGGCGAAGGTGGTGGAAACCGTCTTCGGCCGGCGCGGCTTCGACGAGAGCATTCCGCTGAAACAGATCGCCGAAGAGTCCGGCGTGTCCGAGGCGATGGTGGTCAAGATCGCCAAGAAGCTGGGCTTTTCCGGCTATCGCGACTTCCGCACCGCCGTCTATGAATACAGTCGCCTGCCGACCGCCGACATGCACCAGGAACTGTCATCCGACGACAGTTCGGCCGAGATCGTGCAAAAAGTCTTTCGCACCTCCATCCAGGCGCTGGAGGAGACGCTGGCGATCCTCGACATCGAGGATTTCGACCGCGCCGCCGAGCTGCTCTTCCGTGCCAAGAACCGGGATTTTTATGGCGTCGGCGGCTCGGCGCAGATCGCCCGCGATGTCTCGCACAAGTTTCTGCGCATCGGCATCCGCGCATCCGTCTATGACGATTCGCATATGATGTTGATGTCGGCCTCGCTGCTCGGCGGCGACGACATCGCCGTCGGCTTCTCGCATTCGGGCAACACGTCGGCCGTCATCGACGCCATCCAGCTGGCCCGCAAGAACGGTGCCCGCACGCTGGCCATCACCAACTACGACAACTCGCCGCTGGCTGCGGTCGCCGACATCGTGCTTTGCTCGACCGCGCAAGGCTCGCCGCTGATGGGCGAGAACGCAGCGGCGCGCATTGCCCAGCTCAACATCCTCGACGCGCTGTTCGTGGCGGTGGCACAGCGCGATTATCAGGCGGCGGAGCGCAATCTCGGCCGCACCATGTCCGCGGTGACATCGAAACGAAAAGACCGGGGCTCATGACGACATCGCCGCTGGTCACCGTGTTCGGCAGCTTGCACTACGACATCATGGTCGACGCGCCCGACCGCCCGCGCAAGGGCGAGACGGTGACCGGCCATGCCTGGCACCCGAAATGCGGCGGCAAGGGCGGCAACCAGGCTGTCTCGGCGGCGCGGGCCGGCGTGCGCGCGGCGATGATCGGCGCCGTCGGCGACGATGATTTCGGGCGGGCGTTGCTGGCCAATCTCAATCGCGCAGTGGTCGACCACCGCTTCGTGCGGGTGGCCGCTGGCGCCGGCTCCGGCATGAGCGTGGCGATCTTCGACGCGGGCGGCGACTATGGCGCGGTGATCGTCTCGGGCAGCAATCTGACACTGGGCCATGCCGACATTGCCTCTGCTTCCGATGTGATGGTCCAAACGGCAGTGCTTTTGTTGCAGAACGAAGTGCCGGAAGCCGGCAACATTGCCGCCGCACGCGCCGTCAAAGCACGGGGCGGCCGCGTCGTGCTCAACGCGGCCCCCGCGCGCAAACTCTCCGAGGAGTTGATCGCGCTGGTCGACATATTGGTGGTCAACGCCATCGAGGCGGAATTCCTGGCTGGCACAGCGGTGGTCGAGAAACTCGACGGCGCCGCGCAAGCCGCACGGCTATTGGCCGATCTTTATCCGGTGGCGATTGTCACGGCGGGCGGCGAGGGCGTCGCCTGTTGCGATCGGAGCGGTGAGGCCTTTGCTCTGTCCGCCATCCCCGTCAAGGTCGCCAGCACGCATGGCGCCGGCGATGAATTCGTTGGCGCGCTGGCCGCGGGACTTGCCCGTGGGCAGACCATGCGGGCGGCCATCACCGCCGCCAACGCGGCTTCGGCCTTGCTGGTCTCGACGCCAGAGGCCGAGCGCGACAGCATCTGATCGGCTGGTTTCCGTCTTGCCAAACCGCAGCAGCGGCCGCCTATCCTTGCGGCCCCGCGCGAATTCCGCTAAGGCGCGCCTTTGTCGCCGGGGAGCACGGACTTGGACGATCAACGCGCCGACGTCGCCATCATCATGGGCAGCCAGTCCGACTGGGCAACGATGCGCCATGCCGCCGAAACGCTGGAAGCACTCGGCATCCCGCACAAGCGGCTGATCATCTCCGCGCATCGCACGCCGGACCGGCTCTATGATTTCGCCAAGGGCGCCAAGGCAGCCGGTTATCAGGTGATCATCGCCGGCGCCGGCGGTGCGGCGCACCTGCCCGGCATGACGGCGGCGATGACGCCGCTGCCGGTGTTCGGTGTGCCGGTGGAATCGAAAGCGCTTTCCGGGCAGGATTCGCTGCTGTCCATTGTCCAGATGCCGGCCGGCATTCCCGTGGGCACGCTGGCCATCGGCAAGGCCGGCGCTGCCAACGCAGCCCTTCTGGCCGCTGCCGTGCTGGCCCTGAACGATGACAGCCTTGCCGTCCGTCTGGACGCCTGGCGCGCCGCGCAGACCGCCAAGGTCGCGGCAGAACCGACGGATACGCCGTGAGCCTGCCCGCCGGATCGACCATCGGCATCATTGGCGGCGGCCAGCTCGGCCGCATGCTGGCTGTTGCTGCCGCCCGCCTCGGCTACCGCACCGTGGTGCTGGAGCCGCAAGCGGATTGCCCCGCGGCACAGGTCGCCAACGGGCAGATAACAGCCGCCTATGACGACCCGGCCGCCCTTGCCGAACTGGCAGGCTCGAGTTCCGTCGTCACCTACGAGTTCGAGAACGTGCCGGTTGCAGCCGCCAGTGCGCTGGCCGCCAAGGTTCCGGTCTATCCGCCGG
>NZ_RZOM01000580.1:0-3883 GCF_003999175.1 Mesorhizobium sp. M7A.F.Ca.ET.027.03.2.1
CTTTTGCTCGTTACCGCCTTCGCCTTCTCCTTCGGACCGACGGGCGGCAGGATCAGCGACGGCTTCAATGCCCATGGCGCGCGCGATATCGTGCCGCCGCGCATCGACGCATGGGTGACGCCACCGGCCTATACCGGCAAGCCGCCGATCTTCCTGACCGCCGACGCCAACCAGGCGATCCCGACCTTTACGGTTCCCGAAGGCAGTGACGTTTCGCTGCGCGTGACGGGCGGCTCGGGCGAGGAAACGCTCGGCTTTGCCGACAAGAATGGCAACGCCCGCGCCATCGATCCCGCTGCGCCGCAAGCCGCCGCCAAGCCGGCCGCAAGCCTGGCGGCGCCGTCCAAGGTGCGCCAGTTCACCAGCAAGCTGACCGGCGACGGTACGCTGACGCTGACGTCGGGCGAGGAACAGCTCGGCCGCTGGGCCTTCGCGGTCATATCGGACAAGCCGCCGCAGATCCGCTTCGTCGGCGAGCCCAAGCGCGCCGCAAACGGCGCCTTCGAGCTAAACTACCAGATCGACGACGACTATGGCGCCGCCACCGCCAAGGCAGTGTTCGCGCTCGCCGATCCGCAGGCGCCGAATGCGCGTCCGCTGTACGGTGCACCTGAAATGCCGCTGACGCTGCCGCGCCGCGGCGGCAAGTCGAACGCCGCCAAGACCTCCAAGGACCTGACCGAGCATGTCTGGGCCGGCAGCAGCATCAAGCTGACGCTGGTCGCCTTCGATGATGCCGGGCACACCGCATCGAGCGAAACCAAGACGCTGCTGATGCCGGAGCGGCCTTTCACCAATCCGCTGGCACGCGCCGTGATCGAACAGCGCCGCCTGCTGGCGCTCGACGCCAACGCCAAGCCGCGCGTGCTCGACCTGATGGACGCCATCACACTTCGGCCGGAAGATACGTTCGACAACATGTCCCACTATCTCGCCATCATGAGCGCCCGCACCCGGCTGAAGATGGCCGAGAGCGACGATCAATTGCGCAGCGAGGTCTCCTATCTCTGGGAAATCGCGCTCGGCATCGAGGAAGGCAATCTATCGGCCGCCGAAAAGCGGTTGCGCCAGGCGCAACAGGCGCTGCAGGACGCCATCAAGAATGGCGCCAGCGACGCTGAAATCGAAAAGGCGATGAAGGAACTGCGCGAGGCGATGAACCAGTTCCTGCAGGAATTCGCGGAGCGCGCCAAGCAGAATCCCAACGCCCCGCAGATGCAGCAGAACGGCCAGGAACTGCGCCAGAGCGACATCGATCGCATGATGGACCAGATCGAAAACCTGGCGAAGTCCGGAGATCGCGACAAGGCCCAGCAACTGCTGTCGCAACTGCAGGACATGATGAACAATCTGCAAGCCGGCCGTCAGCAGCAAGGCGGCCAGCAGGACAGCGAGATGCGCCAGCAGATGGACAAGCTGGGTGAGATCCTGCGGCGTCAGCAGGAGATGATGAACGACACCTTCCGCATGGATCAGATGCAACGCGGCGAGCGCCAGCGCGGGCAGAACCGTGACGAGCAGCTCGGCGAAGGCGGCCAGGATGAGGACAGACCCGGCGTCGGCGAAGACCGCGATCCGCTCGCCCGGCAAAAGCCGATGACACCCCAGGAATTCGCCGATGCGCTGAAACAGCTGCAGCAGGGCCAAGGCCAGCTGCAAAGCGACCTCGATCAGCTGAAGAAGGGCCTCGAAGGCATGGGTATGGAGCCCAATGAAGGATTTGGCGAGGCCGGCAAGTCCATGGGCAATGCCGAACAGGCACTCGGCGAGGGCGAAGGCGATGCGGCCGTCGGTCATCAGGGCCGGGCGCTGGAAGCGCTGCGCAAGGGCGCCAAGGACATGATGAAGCAGATGCAGGCCATGCAGGGCGACCAGGGCGGCGGCGAGGAAGGCGGCCGCCAGCAGAATGCCGACCGTGATCCGCTCGGCCGGCCACGCGCCAGCCAGGGTCCCGACTTCGGCGATTCGGTGAAGGTGCCCGACGAGATCGACGTGCAGCGTGCCCGCCAGATACTGGAAGCGATCCGCAAGCGGCTCGGCAATGCGCTCAGCCCTGACATCGAACGCAGCTATCTGGAACGGCTGCTCGAGCTGAAATAGAGCAATTCCAGGAAAAGTGTGAAGCGGTTTTCCGTCCGGAATCGCGAAAAAACAAAGGGATTGCCGCTCGCGTCCATCCCACCTGAAAACCCTCTCGCACGGTTGCACCACCATGCCCAGACTTGGCGCCGTCACACCCATCCTGCGCATCTTCGACATTGCCAAGGCGCGTGAATTCTATGTCGGCTTCCTCGGCTTCGAGGTGCAGTGGGAACATCGCTTCGCCGACGACGCGCCGCTTTACATGGCGGTCGGCCGCGACGGCTGCGTTCTGCATCTCAGCGAACATCATGGCGACGGTGCACCCGGCATCGCCCTGCGCATCGAGGTCGAGGACATCACCGCTCTTCATGGCGAACTGATCGGCAAAAACTACCGCTTCGCCAGGCCGGGCGTGGAAGATACGCCGTGGAAGACCCGCGAGGTGTCGGTCGCCGATCCGTTCGGCAACAGGCTGCATTTCTACGAGGATGCCGCCGGCTGACTGAGCCTGTTGACGAAGGCTTCGCGGATCGCATCCTGCATGCCGTCGATCGCCTCGCCTGACGCATTCGGGTTGCGGTGCATCACCACGTTGGAGGAATCGATGGCGCCGAATCCATCCGCCGTGGTCAGTTCACGACAGCCGTCCGGAATGTTGCTGCGCGAAATCGGCGCGATCGCCAGTCCGGAGGTGACGGCGAGCTTGAGGCCGCCGGTGGTGTCGCTGGTATAGGCGACACGATAGGCAAGATCGCGCTGCTCCAGTGATTTGATGGCGAAGTCCTTGCACCAGCCGGCCCGGTTGTAGAGCGCGATCGGCACCGGCTGTTCCTCATGCATGTGATGCAGGGTCGACGTCACCCACACGGTCGGGTCGTGCATCAGCACTTCGCCGCCGGCGGGATCCTGCCATTCGAACACCACGCACAGATCGAGCTCGCCGGCAGCAAGCGCTGCCATCTGTGCCCCGGAATGGGCATAGCGCACGGTGACCTCGACCTGCGTATGACGCTTCGAGAAGGCGCCGAGCGCGCGCGACAGGATGGCGTGGCCATATTCCTCCGGAATGCCGATGCGCACCGGCCCGCCAAGCGGCGCTGCCGCCATCGATGCCGACGTCTCGTCGAGCAGCGAGACAATGCGGCGGGCGTTGACGATGAGTTCGCCGCCGCGCCGCGTCAACGCGACGCCGCGCGAACCGCGCTCGAACAGGCTGGCGCCGATCAGCTCTTCGAGCTTCTTCATCTGCATCGACACCGCGGATTGGGTGCGGCCGGCCTGCTCCGCCGCCTTGGTGAAATTGCCGGTCTCGGCAATCGCCACGAAGGTTCGCAGGAGGTCGCTGTCGAGGGTCGGCCGCATGAAATCCGCCATAAGAGAATTTGATTGCTGGCATCATTCCAATTCGTTTGCAACATGTCAAACGGCGGACGATAGTCGCTATACCCATTGGATATGCGGCTGCGAAATCAGCCGGGGACCAATCAAGAGTCCTCACTCGTGCCCGCTGCCCGAAACGGTGGCGGGTTCTTTTTACCCCGCAGGCGGCAGCTTCGGGTCGTACGCGCAGGAGCCTGGATGCAGATGCAGAATCGGATGGTGGGCGGCATCCTGAGCCTGTGCCTCGGCGTGCTGGTCTTTTCGCTGCAGGATCCGCTCGTCAAAGCCGTGTCGAGCGGTTATCCGGTGACCGAGGTGATGGCGATCCGCTCGATCGTCGCCCTGCCGATCCTGATCGTTCTGGTCCATGCCGATGTCGGCTTGCGGGCGATACTTTCGAAGCGATTCGGCATGCTGACGG
>NZ_RZOM01000581.1:0-3881 GCF_003999175.1 Mesorhizobium sp. M7A.F.Ca.ET.027.03.2.1
TCGATACCGGCAAATGCCGGCTGTTCGTCAAGCTTGAAAGCCAGAACCCGGGCGGCTCGATCAAGGACCGTATCGCGCTGTCGATGATCGCCGCGGCTGAAAAGCATGGCAAGCTCCGGCGCGGCGGCACCATTGTCGAGGCGACCGCTGGCAATACCGGCCTCGGCCTTGCCCAGGTCGGCATCCCCAAGGGCTACCGCATCGTGCTGGTCGTGCCCGACAAGATGTCGCGCGAAAAGATCCAGCATCTGCGCGCGCTCGGCGCCGAGGTGCGCATGACGCGCTCCGATGTCGGCAAGGGCCATGCCGAATATTACCAGGACATGGCCGAGAAGATCGCTGCGGAAACGCCCGGCGCCTTCTATGCCAACCAGTTCGCCAACCCGGCCAATCCGCTGGCGCATGAGACCACCACCGGTCCGGAGATCTTTTCGCAGCTCGACGGTGACGTCGATGCGGTGGTCGTCGGCGTCGGCTCCGGCGGTACGCTGACCGGGCTTGGCCGCTACTTCGCCAAAATGTCGCCGAAGACCGAAATGGTGCTGGCCGATCCGGTCGGCTCGGTGCTGGCGCCGCTGATCAAGACCGGCAAGATGGAAGAGGCCGGCAGCTGGACCGTCGAAGGCATCGGCGAGGATTTCGTGCCGCCCAACGCCGATCTGTCGCTGGTCAAGAAGGCCTATTCGATCCCCGACAAGCAGAGCATGCTGGCGGTGCGCGACCTCTTGTCGAAGGAAGGTATCCTCGCCGGCTCATCCTCGGGCACGCTTTTGTCCGCCGCGCTGCGCTATTGCCGCGAGCAGACGGTGCCCAAACGCGTCGTCACCTTCGTCTGCGACAGCGGCAACAAATACCTGTCGAAAGTGTTCGACGATTTCTGGCTGGCGGAGCAGGGGCTGGCCGAGCACGAGCAGCATGGCGATTTGCGCGACCTGGTGATGCGCTCGCACCGCACCGGCGACACCGTCTATGTCGGCCCGGACGAAAGCCTGCTCAACGCCTATGGCCGCATGCGCCGTTCCGATGTCTCGCAGCTGCCGGTGCTCGACAATGGCAAGCTCGTCGGCA
The DNA here is from genome assembly GCF_003999175.1 of Mesorhizobium sp. M7A.F.Ca.ET.027.03.2.1. NCBI lineage: Bacteria > Pseudomonadati > Pseudomonadota > Alphaproteobacteria > Hyphomicrobiales > Phyllobacteriaceae > Mesorhizobium > Mesorhizobium sp. M7A.F.Ca.ET.027.03.2.1. The sequence goes on from NZ_RZOM01000581.1 coordinate 1,069, forward strand.
TCGTCGACGAAAGCGACATCCTGGCCAAGGTCGACGGCCCCTATGACGGCCGCTGGGAGCGCTTCAACGGCCCGGTGCGCACGGCGATGACCTCCAATCTGCACACGCTACAGGCCAGCCAGACGCTGGATGCGCTGCTGCCGGTGTTCGACCGCAACGAGGTCGCCATCATCTTCGACGGCGACGAGTTCGTCGGCCTGATTACCCGCATCGACCTGATCAACCATCTGAGGCGCGCACGATGACCGCTGAAACACCACCACCGGGCAAGAACCGTCTGGCTTTCTCGACGCGCACCATCCATGGCGGCCAGAGCCACGACCCGCTGACCGGCGCGGTGATGGTGCCGATCTACGCCACCTCGACCTTTGCCCAGCAGTCGCCCGGCGTGCACAAGGGCTTTGAATATGCCCGCAGCCAGAACCCGACGCGCTTTGCCTTCGAGCGCGCCGTGGCCGACCTCGAAAGCGGTTCGGCCGCCTTTGCCTTCGCGTCCGGCCTGGCGGCGATCGCCACCGTGCTGGAGCTGCTCGATTCCGGCGCCCACATCGTCGCCACCGACGACATCTATGGCGGCTCGTTCCGGCTGATGGAGCGGGTGCGCAAACGCTCGGCCAATCTGCAGGTCTCGTTCGTCGACTTCACCGACCTGGCCGCCGTGGAAGCCGCGATCCGGCCCGAGACGAAAATGCTGTGGGTCGAAACGCCGACCAACCCGCTGTTGCGCATCGTCGACCTCGAAGGCGTCGCGGCACTTGCCAGGCGCAAGGGGATTCTGACGGTCGCCGACAACACGTTCTGCAGCCCTTATATTCAACGCCCGCTGGAGCTCGGCATCGACATCGTGGTGCACTCGACGACCAAATATCTCAACGGCCATTCCGACATGGTCGGCGGCGTCGCCGTGGTCGGCGACAACAAGGATCTCGCCGCCCAGCTGAAATTCCTGCAGAACGCCATCGGCGCCATTTCGGGCCCGTTCGACAGCTTTCTGGCGCTGCGCGGGCTGAAGACGCTGGCGCTGCGCGTGGAGCGTCATTCCGCCAACGGGCTGAAGATTGCGCAGTGGCTGGAAGCGCGCCGCGACATCCGCCGCGTCATCTATCCCGGCCTCGCCAGCCACTCGCAGCACGCCGTCGCCGTCCAGCAGATGCACGCCTTCGGCGGCATGATCACGGCCGTGCTCGACCGCGACCTTGCCGGCACCAAAAAGTTCCTCGAACGCACGCAACTGTTCACGCTGGCCGAAAGCCTCGGCGGCGTGGAGAGCCTGATCGAGCATCCGGCACTGATGACGCATGGCTCCATTCCGGCGGAGAAACGGGCCGAGATCGGTATATCGGATTCGCTGGTAAGATTGTCGGCGGGGATCGAGGATGGAGATGATCTGATCGCGGATTTGGAGCAGGCGCTGGGGGGATAGACCCTCAAATCGCCAAAATCGGCGCCGCCCCTCATTGCCCTGCCGGGCATTTCTCCCCGTATAGCGACGGGAAGAAAGACGCTAACCGCGGCCGCCGGTGATTGGCGTAAGCGCCGATAACAGCGTCCCTCGCCCCGTTTACGGGGAGAGGATGCCGGCAGGCAGGTGAGGGGCGGCGCTGACGTTCCAGGTTCAAGCATCAGCCCAATTGACGCCGCACCCCATCTGCCCGAAGTCTAGCGCCCATGGCCACACACGCCCCACCCAAACCCACCGACACCCCTCTCACCTTCGCGGTGCTGGTCTTCCCCGGCTTTCCGATGATGGCGTTCAGCTCGGTCATTGAGCCACTGCGTGCCGTCAATGTCCTGGCGAAAAGAGAATGCTATCGCTGGATCATCGTCGGTGGCACGAAAGGCTCGGTCGAGGCCTCGAACGGCGTCGTCATCCAGCCGGGTTTTTACGCCGAGGATGCGCCGAAGGTCGATCGCATCGTCGTCTGCTCGGGCGGCGATGCCGATCATCTCGTCGCCGAGGACGCGGCACACTGGATCCGCAAGAGCCTGCGCAACGGCGCCCATATCGGCGCGGTGGCGGATGCGGCGTTCTTCCTCGCCCGCGCCGGCCTGCTCGACGGTCATGCCTGCACCTTGCACTGGACCAGCCAGGCCGCCTTCACCGAAGCCTTCCCCAACATCGAGCTCAGGCGTGACCTCTATGTCATCGACCGCAAGCGCTTCACCTCGGCCGGCGGCGTCGGCAGCCTCGACATGATGCTGGAGATCATCACCCGCGACTATGGTGCCGAGCTCGCCGCCGGCGTCGCCGAATGGTTCGTGCACAGCCAGTTGCGTTCCAGCATCGACCGCAAGATGATGCCGCTGCGGCTGCGCACCGGGGTCCAGAACGAGCTGGTGCTGTCGGCCATCGCCATCATGGAGGACGCGGTCGAGGAGCGGCTCGGCATGGCCGAGCTGACCGCAAAGCTCGGCGTGTCGACCGACAAGCTCGAACGCTCCTTCCGCTCCGAACTCGCCATCTCGCCCAATGGCTATTACCGGCGGCTGAGGCTGAAGCGCGCCGCCGACCTTTTGGCGCATTCGACGCTCGCCGTGCGCGACGTGGCGCTGGCGTGTGGGTTTGCGTCGATGTCGAGTTTTGCCCGGGCGTTTCGGGAAGAGCACGGGCATTCGCCGAAACTGGCGAGACGGCATTAGGGGCGCTTGCTGACGGGTGAGACGTTGGCGGGACAGTGCCCCCCTCTGTCCTGCCGGACATCTCCCCCTCAAGGGGGGAGATCGGACTGCATCTCTGCTTTCGCTAATCTCAGATGTTGAAGAAAAGAACGGCGGCATCGAAACTGCCAATCTCCCCCCTTGAGGGGGAGATG
>NZ_RZOM01000582.1:0-3880 GCF_003999175.1 Mesorhizobium sp. M7A.F.Ca.ET.027.03.2.1
CATGTCCGACCCCCGCCCGCCGCTGCCGCCGTTTACCGCCGAGACATCAGCACAGAAGGCGCGCATGGCCGAGGATGCCTGGAATTCACGCGATCCGGCGCGGGTTGCGCTCGCCTATACCAAGGACAGCCGCTGGCGCAACCGCGCCGAATTCCTGCAAGGCCGCGACGCCATCCAGGCCTTCCTGACGCGCAAATGGAGTCGCGAGCTCGACTACCGGCTGATCAAGGAGGTCTGGGCCTTCCACGGCAACCGCATCGCCGTGCGTTTCGCTTACGAATGGCGCGACGACAGCGGTTCATGGTTCCGCAGCTACGGCAACGAGAACTGGGAATTCGATGAACACGGGCTGATGCGCCTGCGCATCGCCAGCATCAACGACCTGCCGATCGGCGAGGCCGATCGTAAGTATCACTGGCCGCTCGGCCGGCGACCGGACGACCACCCGACGCTGTCGGAGCTCGGACTTTAGCATCTTGCCGCAAGGAAGCTTTCAATGAACGCGCATGCTTTCACCAGCGACGTCGCCTTCACGCCGACCGTCAAGGCGATCCAGGCCCGCAAGGGCTCACGTCAGTCCTATGCCCGCGTCGAGGAGCGTGGCGGCTGGCAGGCCGGCATCACCCCGGACCTTGCCGCCTTCATCGAAATGCAGACCAGCGTCTTCCTGTCGACCGCCAACAGCGAGGGGCAGCCCTATGTCCAGCATCGCGGCGGGCCGGCCGGCTTCCTCAAGGTGCTGGATGAACATACGATCGGCTTCGCGGATTTTTCCGGCAACCGGCAGTTCATCACGCAGGGCAATCTGGCCGACAATCCAAGGGCGTTCCTGTTCCTGATCGACTATATGCACCGCCAGCGCATCAAGATCTGGGGCACGGCACGGGTCGTCGAGAGTGACGCCGAACTGATGGCGAAGCTGATGCCGCAAGACTACAAGGCGCGCCCCGAGCAGGTCATCCTGTTCACCGTCTCGGCCTGGGATGCCAATTGCCCGCAGCATATTCCGCAACGGTTCGAGGCGGCCGACGTGGCGGAGGCACTCGGCGAGCGGGACAAGCGGATCGAGCGCCTTGAACAGGAGATCGCACGGCTCAGGGGAAATACGGGCGCGGCCGCAGGGGAATGATCAGCCGCCGGCCGCGGTTTCGGCCAGCGCGATGCCGTTGGGTGTCGGCTTGACCGGCACGATGCCGCGCGCCAGCGCCAGCAGATATTTGTTGTATTCGGTGAACAGCACGCGCAAGGCCCGCGGCTTGGTCAGCCAGCCGCCATTGTCGAGGTTGGAATTGACCACCGGATAGGGCTCGAGCTTGGCGCCATGGAGCAGCCTGCCCATTTCCAGCAGGCTGCGCGGCATATGATAATTGTTGGTGACAAGGATCACCGTGCCATAGGCGTGGCTCTCGACCCATTTGGCGCTTTCCTCGGCGTTGCCGATCGTGTCGAGCGCGGCGCGGTCGATGTCGACGCAACAGGAAAACAGATTCTTGTCGCCGCCGGTCGCCGCCTGCAACTGGCGACGGCTGGCGGAAGGATGGACGCCGCTGATCAGCAGCCGTTCGCCCTTGCCGGACGCCAGCAGATCCATCGCCGCATCGAGGCGGGACTGGCCGCCGGTCAGCACGATGATCGCGTCCGCCTTGGCCGGATTGGCAGGCGTGGTCAGGTGACTGACCTTATTGGCGAACCAGCCGAAGCCGCCGGCAAACAATGTTGCGAGGATGAGGACAGAGAGAGCGGACAGGCGCAACGCGGCTCTTAGACGGCTCACAGCGGAGCGGTCATGCGAACGGGCAACCACCACTGGCATCTGCCCAGCCGTACCGGTCGAATCCCGCGCGTCCATCGCCATATGGTTAATCCTGAAATGCGGCTTTGGGTAGGTAAAAGACGCACTTTGCGTTACGTGAATTCTCCATCCGTGATCACCCTGTCCTATCTATGTCGTTGTCCCAAAACCGGTTCCCACTTTTGGGCGACATGAATTAGCCTGCATCCGGCTGGCGGACATCGATGTCGCTGAGATAGGCAACGACGGTGGCGTGGGACGTGGCAGCCGTCAGTCCGCCGATCACCAGCACCATCAACACGACACCGAGATAGCCTGCCGAACCGATGGCGAAATTGCCGAACAGGGCGGTCGCCTGGTCGGCCTGCGGCGTCGCCATATTGCGCGACGACCACCAGGAAAAGACGATGAAGACGAGCACTGCGGCGGCGCCGCCAGCCGCCGCTCCCTTCATGCCGGTGACCAGGAAATGCCGGCGGAATTCGCGCGCGATGAAGCGTGCTTCGGCGCCGACGAAATGCAGCACTTCGATGATGTGACCGTTGCCGGCCATGGCGCCGCGCGTCGCGAACACCACGGTCAGCACGGTCGCCGACAGCATCAATGCCAGCACGGCAATGCCGATGGTCACCGTCGTGCGGGCCATCGCTACCAGCCGGTCGACCCAGGTGCGGTGATCGTCGAGCGATGCGCTCGGCAGTTTCGGCGTGATCGCGGTGCGCATGGCAGCGAAATCGGGCGGGCTGTTCTCGTCGATGGTGACGATGATCAGGCGCGGCACGGGTAATTCATCGATGTTGAGCCCCGAGCCCAGCCAGGGCTCAAGGAGCCTCGCGGTCGCCTCGCGGTCGATGATCCGGGTCGTCTTGACGCCAGGGAATTCACCGGCGATCTGGGAGGCCTGGGTAAGGGCTGCTTCCATGTCGAGGCCGTCGACCGGCTTGATCTGGATGGTCGCCTCGCGTGAAATCTGGTTTTCCCAGACGGACGCTGTGTCGCGCACCAGCGTCACCGCGCCGAAAGTCAGGCAGGACAGGAAGGTCATGATGGCGATGACCAGGACCAGTGCCCGGCCGGCGATGTTCTGCGCCGGCACGATCGGCGCCATCCTGCGCTGGGCGCGGGGCTTTGCCTCGGTCGCCTCGGCGTCCTGCTCCCGTTCCACAAAATGTTCGGCGGACAGTTCAGTCATAGATGTCCAGCCTTCCGCCGGCCAGGATCATGCGGCGCGCGTCGACCTGTTCCATCAGGCCAAGGTCGTGGGTGGCGATCACCACCGCGGTGCCGAGACGGTTGAGCTCGATAAACAGCCGCAGCAGCCGTCGCGCCAGCGGCGGATCGACATTGCCGGTCGGTTCGTCGGCGAGCAGGATTTCCGGCTGCTCAATCAGCGCCCGCGCGATCGCCGCGCGCTGCTTCTCGCCGCCGGACAGAACCGGCGGCAGCACGTGCATGCGCTCGCCCAGCCCGACCCACTTCAACAGTTCGGTGACATCGGTGCGGTAGCTCGCCTCCTCGCGCCCGCGCACGCGCAGCGGCAGCGCGACGTTCTCGTAGGTGGTCATGTGGTCGAGCAGGCGAAAATCCTGGAACACCACGCCGATGCGGCGGCGCAGATGCGGCAATTCGGTGCGCGAGATGCGCGAACGGTCCTTGCCAAAGATGGTGATCAGCCCGCGCGTCGGCTTCAGCGACATGAACAGCAGGCGCAGCAAGGTCGTCTTGCCGGCGCCCGAAGGCCCGCTGAGGAACTGGAAGGAGCGCTCCGGGATGTGCAGGGAGATGTCGCGGAGGATTTCCGGACCCATGCCATAGCGGAGGCCGACATTTTCGAAACGAATCAATTTCGACGACCTGAATTTCGGCACGGCGGCGAGCCGGCCTGTTCTGGGTAAAGACCATCGGCCGGCATGGTTAACCGGCGGTTAATTTCTGGGCTGTTTAGGCTCGTCACGAGGGCTCCGGTGGGGAAGCGTTAACCATTTGTGTTTACGCAAAAGAAACGAAAAGCGAACACGTGCTGCAATGCTGGGGCCATGATGGCTGACGATCGAACCGCGCGCCCGGTTTCCGGCGAAATCATGACCC
>NZ_RZOM01000583.1:0-3876 GCF_003999175.1 Mesorhizobium sp. M7A.F.Ca.ET.027.03.2.1
GTAGAAGGCGCCGCTCTCAAGCGGCTGGTCGACATAGAGGATGACGAAATTCGGGGTGGCCATATCTGCTCTCCAAGGTTCGGTGCTTCGACTTGGCGACCATAAGATGGGCTACTGTCAGATTATGGCAGCAGTCATCTCGAACCACGCGGCTTGTCGAGCGTTGCCCGCCATTCCTTGAGCAGCGCCTGGCGACGACGCGGATAGCGCGTGTCCGTTGCTTGGAGTTCGGCGATGCGATCGGCGCGAAAATGCCGGAAATCCTGCCGCATCTCGCACCACGCCACCACCACCCGCACCTTGTCGAAGAAGCCCAGCGCAAATGGCCAGACGACACGCTCGGACGCGGCGCCGCCGGCGGCGCGGTAAAGAAAGCCGAGCTTGCGCTCGTTGCGGATGGCCTGCCGTACGAGGCCAAGATCGATGCTTTCGATGACTGCGGCGGAAGGGCCGACCAGCAGTGTGCTCGCGTCGAGATCCTCGCGCAGATCGTCCGGCAGGACCGCCGCGATCTTGGCCAACGCGTTGGCAGCGGCGGCCGAGAGACGCTGGTCCGGCTGCTTGGCGACCCAGCGCGAGCCGAGCACGATGGCTTCGATCTCCTCGTCGCTGAACATCAGCGGCGGCAGCATGAAGCCGGGCTTGAGCACATAACCGACACCCGCCTCGCCCTCGATCGGCGCGCCCTGGCCCTGCAGCGTGGCGATATCGCGGTAGAGCGTGCGGATCGAAACGCCCATCTCGTCGGCGAGCATGTGCCCGCTCACCGGCCGGCGATGCCGGCGCAAGCACTGTATGAGGTCGAGTAGGCGTTCGGAGCGGGACATCCGCTAGATTTGCCTGTTTCCTGACATTGGTCCACCACGGCCAACCTGAACCGGAGAGGCCGACCTGTCGGAGTTGGTTGCGAAGCCGGTTGCCCTATGTCAAAAGCGGCCACGCCGTTCGGAGTTGCCCCCGCTTGAAGTCTTTTCGCGACAAACGCCGCGACAACCGTCCACATCCATCCGCGAAGGGTGCGGCGGACGTGTCACGTCCGCGTCCCGGCCAGGCTCCCGCCAGACCGGAAGCACCACCGCGCGAGCGCCATGAGGCGAAGACGGAAAGTCGTTCCGAACCGAACTCGGCGCCGCGCATCCTGGCCCGCCGCGAAGGCGCTCTGCCCGCCGAACATCTTCCCGTGATCCTGGAAGTGGCGCCCAATGCCGATTATGCGCTGCTCGACAGCGGCACCGGCCAAAAGCTCGAACAATATGGCCCCTACCGTATCGTGCGGCCCGAGGGCCAGGCGATCTGGCAAAAGGCCTTGCCGGCAAAGGAATGGGAGCGTGCCGACGCCGTCTTCACCGGCGACACCGACGAGGAGGGCATCGGCCGCTGGCGTTTCCCCAAGCTGCCGCTCGGCGAGACCTGGCCGATGAAGCATGACGGCATCGACTATCTCGGCCGTTTCACCTCGTTTCGTCATGTCGGCGTCTTTCCCGAGCAGGCCTCCCATTGGGATCACATGGCCGGGCTGATCGCGGCGGCGAAGCGGCCGGTCAAGGTGCTGAACCTGTTCGGCTATACCGGTCTCGCCTCATTGGTGGCGGCTCGCGCCGGCGCCGAGGTCACCCATGTCGATGCCTCGAAGAAAGCGATCGGCTGGGCCCGTGAAAACCAGGAGATGGCCGGCCTCGGCAGCAAGCCGATCCGCTGGATCGTCGACGACGCGGTCAAATTCGCCGAGCGCGAGGAGCGCCGCGGCAGCCGCTACGACATCATCCTGTTCGACCCGCCGGCCTATGGCCGTGGCCCCAAGGGCGAGGTCTGGCAATTGTTCGAGGACCTGCCCGATTTGACCGATCTCTGCCGGGCGATCCTGACGCCGAAGCCGCTTGCCGTGGTGCTGACCGCCTATTCGATCCGCGCCTCCTTCTTCGCTATCCACGCCCTGATGCGCGATACCTTTGCCGGCATGGGCGGCAAGATTGAATCGGGTGAGCTGATCATCCGTGAAAAGTCCGCCGGCCGGGCGCTCTCGACATCATTGTTTTCGCGCTGGGTGGCTGAATGAACGAGCGGCATGCAGGCGCACCTGGCCAGGTGAAGGAGGTCACCAGCCTCGCCAATCCGCTGGTCAAGGACATCAAGGCGCTCGCTCAGAAGAAATTCCGCGACCAGCAAAACGCCTTCATGGCCGAAGGGTTGAAGCTGGTCATCGATGCGCTCGATCTCGGCTGGCAGATCAGGACATTGGTTTTCGCCAAGGCCGGGCGCGGCAACGCGGCGGTGGAGAAGGTGGCCGCACGCACGGTTGCCGCCGGCGGCATGGTGCTCGAAGTGTCGGAAAAGGTGCTGGTGGCCATCACCCGTCGCGACAATCCGCAAATGGTGGTGGGCGTCTTTTCGCAAAAATTCCTCGCCTTGAAGGATGTGCGCGCCGACAATGGCGACGTCTGGGTGGCTCTCGACCGGGTACGCGATCCCGGCAATCTCGGCACCGTCATCCGCACCGTCGATGCAGTCGGCGCCAAAGGCGTCATCCTGGTCGGCGATACCACTGATCCGTTCTCCGTGGAAACGGTGCGCGCCACCATGGGTTCGATCTTTGCCGTGCCGGTGGCCAAGGCGACAACCGAGGCTTTCCTTGCCTGGCGAGGCGGCTTCTCAGGGCTCGTCGCCGGAACCCACCTGAAAGGCGCCGTCGACTACCGCTCGGTCGATTTTTCCCGCGGGCCCGTGCTGCTGATGATGGGCAACGAGCAGCAGGGACTGCCCGAAAGCCTGGCTGCGAGTTGCGACAGGCTGCTCAGGATTCCGCAAGCCGGCCGTGCCGATTCGCTCAATTTGGCCGTTGCCACCGGCATCATGCTGTTCGAGATCCGGCGCGGCGCGCTCAAGCTCGAGCCAATCCTGGACCAGCAATGAAGGTTGCCCGCCCGTGAGATCATGGTCTCCCTACGCACTGCTTGTCGTCACGGCCATCGCGCTCGACCAGTGGATAAAATACCTGGTCGAGGCCGATCTGCCTTTTCAGGAGAAGGTTGATCTGCTGCCCTTCCTGGCGCTGTTCCGCACCTACAATACCGGCATCGCCTTCTCGATGTTCTCGTCCTTCGGCGACACCGGGCTGATCGTCATTTCGCTTGGCGTCGTTGCCTTCGTGCTGTTCCTGGCGACGCGGATCGCGCCGTCCCAGATCCTTGCCCGCACCGGCTTTGCGCTGATCGTCGGTGGCGCTCTGGGCAATCTGATCGACCGCGCCGTCTACGGCCACGTCATCGACTATATCCTGTTTCACACGCCGGTGTGGTCCTTCGCCGTCTTCAACCTGGCCGACGCCTTCATTTCGGTGGGCGCGGCACTGGTCGTCTTCGACGAACTGTTCGGCTGGGGACGCGAACCCAAAGCCAGGCCTTCCAAGGATTGACCCCGTGCGGCCATCGCCGCACAGTTCATGTCGCCAAACAAGATCGCGGAGAAAGACATGTCCGAAACCTTCAAAGCCATCCTCGTTTCGCGTGACGCCGAGAAAAAGCAGTCGGTCAACGTAACCGATCTCACCGAGGCCGACCTGATGGAAGGCGATGTCACCGTCGCGATCGAGGCAACGACGGTGAACTACAAGGATGGCCTGGCGATCACGGGCAAGGCGCCGGTGATCCGCCGCTGGCCGCTGGTGCCGGGCATCGATTTCGCCGGCACCGTCGTCTCGTCCTCGCATCCCGACTGGCGCACCGGAGACAAGGTCATTCTGAACGGCTGGGGCGTCGGCGAAACCCATTTCGGCGCCTATGCAGGCCGTGCCCGCGTCAAGGGCGACTGGCTGGTGCCGCTGCCGCAAGGCATCAGCCCGCACGACGCGATGGCCGTCGGCACCGCAGGCTACACCGC
>NZ_RZOM01000584.1:0-3874 GCF_003999175.1 Mesorhizobium sp. M7A.F.Ca.ET.027.03.2.1
CTAAAAAACCCGCTCCTCCGGCGACAAGGGCGCGTCGTCGGCTTTGGTTGGCGCCCCTTTGGCTGCCGGATTCCAGTTTCAGAACCTTGACAAGCTTACCCATGCTTTCCTCGCACGCACCGCACACGCTACCGCCGGGGCCGGGACAAAGCATCGCCCGGCCACGTTCCTTCAGAACGTGGCAAACCTCCGCGTCTGCGGAATCGCCATCACTGATGTGCGTTAATTGTTCTTTGGCTTTCGCGAAGCTGGTACGACTACACGACCTCCGTGCTGCCGCTCAGCATTCTCTGCGCCCCGAAAACGCGGTCACCCGCTCGGTGTCACCATCGCCGATTGCTCGCCCAAATTGCACATCCCAACATATCGAAAATATACCTGTGGAAATTATAGTCAACTAAATTAGTGATTTCTTAACCAAGTGCGCTCGCGAATGGTTAACGTGAGGGGGCGAGCGTCTCTCGGGCTGAAACACGGCGCATGCGGAAAATCCTCTTTACTAATCAGCATATTGGCTCGATCGACGACAATGTATGACCCGCGGAAGCTGTCCCTTGAGGTAGAATCGAAACTTGACAGCAAGGACGACCGAGAATGAGCCGACAGCGATGTCAGCGCAGCGCGCGAAATACTCGGCTTAATTTTTGAGCGCATAGGTAGAACCTTGAATTGTTGCGCGGCCAGGCCGCCAATCTGGTTGCGCTCGCGCCCGCACGGCCCACCTCCAGGTGGCTGCCCGCAACTGGCCATCGCCTTTTGGCCGTCGGGGCGCTATTGGCAAGGTCACGATACGCCATGGTGATCTGAATGCGCTTTCTGTTTGTCCTGATCCTGCTCGTCGGCGCCGGCATCGGTGTCGTCTATCCCTGGGCGATGAGCAACTTCTCCGGCCATGAGATCGGCACCTGGCGGGTCTATGAGCAGGGCCGCTTCAAGCCGCTGACGGTGCCGCTCTCCGGCCGCGACGCGCCGGTGCGGGTGCTGGTCGACCTGACCGCAAGAGCAGAGCGCATCGTTTCGCAGCAGCGCACCGTCCTGACGCTGACCGCTGCAAGCAATGGCCGCACGGTGCTCGCCTCGACGCTGCAGTTCAACCATTCCGACAATCCTCGCCAGGCTAGCCCGCAACTGACCGACAAGATCTTTCGCGACGAGGCCGGCGTGATCGCGACCGTCAGCCCTGGCCCTTATATCTTCACCGTTGGACCGGGTGATGCCGACGACATACCAATGCGGGCGGTCGATCTCATCCTGCGCTCCGGCGCCGGCGAGATCGACAGCCGTGCACGGCCGGTCGGCTTCGCGCTGATGGCGATCGGCCTGATCGGATTCTTGCTGACTTTGCGCACTCGTGGCGGCCGGCCGGAAAATCCGAACTCGCAGCCGCCACCGCCGCGTTGGGGCAGGGGCTGATGCATGTCGCCCAAAGGTGTGCAGCGGTTTTGGGACAACGACATGCATAACGGCACAAAACAATGAACTACCGCCACGCCTACCATGCCGGGAATTTCGCTGACGTCGTCAAGCATGTCGTGCTGACGCGCTTGCTCGAGTATCTGAAGCAGAAGGATAAGGCGTTTCGGGTCGTCGACACCCATGCCGGCATCGGCCGCTACGACCTGTCGTCCGCCGAGGCGCAGAAGACGGGTGAGTGGCAAGGCGGCATCGGCAGGCTGATCGATGCCCCGTTCGCCGCTCCGGTGGCGGCGCTGCTCGCGCCTTATCTGGAGACTATACGGTCGCTCAACCCCGAGGGTGGCATCCAGAAGTACCCGGGCTCGCCGTTGATTGCGCGCCATCTCATGCGCAAGCAGGATCGGCTGACGGCGATCGAGCTGCACCCCAAGGATGCCGCGAGGCTGAGGACGTTCTTTGCCGGCGATTTCCAGGCCCGGATCATCGAGCTCGATGGCTGGCTGGCGCTCGGCGCGCATCTGCCGCCGAAGGAAAAGCGCGGCCTTGTCCTCATCGATCCGCCATTCGAGGAAGCGGGTGAGTTCGAACGCCTCGTCGACGGGCTGATAAGGGCGCACAAGCGGTGGCCCGGCGGCATCTACGCGCTCTGGTATCCGATCAAGGACCGCAAGGCGATCATCGCCTTCCGCAAGGCGCTGAAGCAATCCGGCATTCCGAAGCTGCTCGATATCGAGTTCGAGATCAGGCCGGCCTCTTCGGAACCCAGCCTCGACGGCAGCGGTCTGCTGGTGGTCAACCCGCCGTTCACGCTGGAGGGCGAGCTGCGGACGCTGCTGCCGGCCCTGCACAGGCTGCTTGCGGTGGGGCGGCCGGCGCACTGGTCGCTGGAATGGCTGGCCGGCGAGCAGGCTTGAGGCGGGCTCATCGACGACCCAGTGACCGTGCTCCTTTGGGTCTCGATATGAACGTGCCAGAGCCATTCCGGTGCGTGCAAATTCGGCTTTGGTCAAAAAGCGGTTTCAAACTGGGAAACCATTGTCAACGCAACCGCTTGACCGCCGCCGAGCGAATCCGCACAGTGCGCGCAATCGACCTTGAGAGGCTGCCATGACTCGCTTCGCCAAATCCGCCCTTGCCGCCCTGATTTCGCTCTGCACCCCGCTTGCCGCGCCTCTCGGTATCACCCAGACCGTGCAGGCCGCCGATCTTACGGTCTATTCCGACGAAGACAGCGGGGTCTGCGGTCAGCCCTGGGTACTGAACAAGATCACCAGCCGCTTTTCCTATCAGGTGCATCACGTGCCGCATCTGCCTGACGTGCAGATCACCGATTTCCGGCGCATCCACCAGCATCGCTATCTGGCGGCCAACGATACCTGGCCGATCGGTCGCCGTTATTGCGGCGCCACCGTCAGCCTGTCCGACGGCCGCGATCGCACCATCTGGTACCTGATCGAGGAAGGCCAGGGCTTTGCCTCGATCGGCGACAATGTCGAATTCTGTGTCTCGGGCTTCGACCGCTGGATGGTCTACAACGGCCGCTGCCGCATTCTGCGCTAGACCCGGTTTCCCCTTCCAATCTCTTTCGCGCCTGTGGCTTGATCGGCTGCAGGCGTTTTTTCGCGCCGCGTTGACAGCAGGTCCGATCCGTCGCATGGATGTGAGACAGACCTGTCTCACTACTAGGTAATCTCCATGACGCCATCGTCCGCTTCCGGCAAGCGCCAACACGTCGTTGACACGGCCTACGTGCTGTTCAAGCGCGCCGGCTTCCATGCCACCGGTATCGACCGGATCATCGCCGAAGCCGATGTGGCCAAGATGACGATGTATCGCCACTTTCCCAGCAAGGACGAACTGATCGTCGAGGTGCTCGACTATCGCGCTATGCGTTTCGACCGCCAACTCGACCGGCTCGCCCAGGAGGACGTTGCGCCGGAGCAGAAAATCGGAAAAATCTTCGACTGGCATGCACGCTGGTTCCGCAGCCCGGATTTCCATGGCTGTCTGTTCGCACATGCGCTGGCCGAGTTCGGCGATCCCGGGCATCCGATTTTCGAGGCCGTTGTCAGGCAGAAGAACGGCCTCAAGCGGCGCATGCAGTCTATCCTCGAAGAGATGATGCCGCACGGCCGCGCCGAGAGCGTGGCGGCGACGCTGCTTATGCTGATCGAAGGTGCGACCTTGCTGGCGCAGATGGGGCAGACCGAAGCCGCCATTCGCGACTCCCGCAAGGCGGCCATGGGCATCGTTGCCGCCTCGCGCCGGCCGCAATGAGCCCGCTGGTCATCGGGCTCGCATTGTTTGCGGCGATCCTGCACGCAAGCTGGAACGCGTTCCTGCGCACGGGGGCCGACCGGTTGTGGACCGTCACCGTCATGAGCTTTTCAAGCACGGCGCTCGCCATCCCCTTCGCCTTCTTCCACGACCTTCCGGCCGCGCCGGCCTGGTTCTATAT
>NZ_RZOM01000585.1:0-3866 GCF_003999175.1 Mesorhizobium sp. M7A.F.Ca.ET.027.03.2.1
GAGCGCATCCTGCGCGCGCTGAAGGCGCAAGCGGCGAACTGAGGGCCGAAATGACCGGGACAAGCGCCGAGACATCAGCGACCTCGCCGGAGGCGGTGGCGCAGCATCTGGCCGCCTCGCGCTATCTGGCGGATGAGAGCCTTTCGACGGCCATCTTCCTGGCAATCCGGCTGGGCAAGCCGCTGCTGCTCGAAGGCGCGCCGGGCGTCGGCAAGACGGAAGCGGCCAAAGCGATCGCCGAGCTGCTGGGCCGCGATCTGGTGCGGCTGCAATGTTATGAAGGCATCGACGCCGCGCACGCGCTCTACGAATGGAACTACCAGCGCCAACTGCTTGCCATCCGCCATGCCGGCGAGCATGAGATCGACATCTACGACGACCGTTTCCTGATCGCACGACCGCTGCTGCAGGTGCTGAAGGCGCCGGAACAACGCGTGCTGCTGGTCGACGAGATCGATCGTTCCGACCACGAATTTGAAGCGCTGCTTTTGGAATTCCTGTCCGATTTCCAGATCAGCATTCCCGAGCGCGGCACCATCCGCGCCACGGCGCAGCCGATCGTCATCCTGACCTCGAACCGCACCCGCGAGCTCGCCGAAGCGCTGCGCCGCCGATGCGTCTATCATTGGATCGGCTATCCCGACGCCGAGCGCGAGGCCGCCATCATCATGCTGCGCGCCGGCAATGTGGCTGAAGCAACGGCGCGCACCGTGGCGACAGCCGTGCAGACCATTCGCGCTCGGCCGCTGGCCAAGCCGCCCGGCATCGCCGAGGCCGTCGAATGGGCCAACGCGGCGACCATCCTGGAGAGAGGCGGCAGCCCGTGGCCGGAAGCCTTCCGCCGCGCCATCGGCGTGCTGATCAAGGACGAGGAGGACCTTTCCTACATCGCACCGGAGCTTGGCCGGATCGTCGAGGAGGCGCTGGCGTGACGCGGGAGGTCATTTTGCAATGCTGGCGGGAGAGCGCCCCCCTCTGCCCTGCCGGGCATCTCCCCCTCAAGGGGGGAGATCGGATGTCATCCCCGCTTTCGCTAATCGCTCACGTCGCCGAACAGGGCGAAGCGTCGAACCTGCCAATCTCCCCCCTTGAGGGGGAGATGTCCGGCAGGACAGAGGGGGGCGCCACGCAATGATGCGGGAAACAAGCTTGCCTCGCGCCGCTGCGCCCTTCCTCAGCTTCGGCCGCTTGCTGCGCCGCTATGGTTTCGCCATCGCCCCCGAGCAGGTCTCCGGCTTCATGCAGGCGGTGACCCTGCTCGGGCCGCGCTCGATGGCAGACATCCGCGAGGCGGCCCTTGCCACGCTGGCGCCGCCGCCCGACCGCCGCGACGAATTCGAGGCGCATTTCCAGAGCCACTTTTATGGCAATACGTCCGCCGTGGTCGAAGGCGACGACGACGAGGAAACTCGCATCAAGGATGATGGCGGCGCCGACGACGAACGGCTCGAGGCCGAACAAAGCCAAGAGGGCGGCGACCTCTCTTCGGCGCTGGAGCAGCTGAGTACCCGCGACTTCCAGCGCGACGACGACAGGCTGACCGCCTTTCGTCGCAAACTCTCGACCGCTTTACCAGCCCGGCGCTCCTTCCGCACCGTACGCACCCACTCGCGCGGTAAGCTCGATCTGCGCCGATCGCTCAGGGAAATAGTCAGCGCCGATGGCGACGTGCCCTCGCCACTGCTGCGCCGCCGCCAGACCGTACCGCGCAAGCTGCTGCTGCTGATCGACGTTTCCGGCTCGATGAAGCTGCACACAGCGGACTATCTCAAGCTGGCGCATGCCGCCGTGCAAGGCGCGGACCGCGCCGAGATATTCACCTTCGGCACGCGGCTGACGCGCATCACCACGGCATTGCGCATCCGCGACCGCGACCAGGCGCTGGCGCGCGCGGCGGCCCAGGTCGACGACTGGGACGGCGGCACCCGCATGGGACCGACGCTGCTCGCCTTCCTCTCGGTGCCGCGCTTCTCGTCGTTTGCACGCGGTGCCACGGTCGTGATCCTGTCCGACGCGCTGGAGCGCGGCGATCATGGCGAGATGGAGACGGCGATGCGACGGCTGAGCGCCCGCGCTTTCCGGCTGTCGCTGGCCACACCGCTAGCCGGCGACCCGCGCTTCCGGCCGGCAACGGCTGCACTTCGCGCCATCCTGCCTGACCTGGACGACCTCATCGACGGCTCGTCGGTGAAAAGCCTCACCGATTTCATCCTGTCGCTCGCTCGCCCTGCTCCGGCGGCGGCGGCAATCTGGAAGAGGGTTTCATGATGCAGAAAACAATCGACGCGCATTTCCACATCTGGCGCCAAAAGGACCAGCCCTGGCTGGTCGGGCCGATAGTGCCGCGCATCTTCGGTCCCTACGAGCCGATCCGGCGCGACTACCCGATCGAGGAATTTCTCGAAGACCAGAGGGATTCAGGCGTCGAAAAGGCCGTCTATGTCCAGACCAACTGGGCCAAGGAGGATTTCGAGAAGGAAGTCGCCTTCCTGCAGAAGACATCCGACGAAACCGGCTGGCCGCATGCCATCGTCGGCTACACCGACATGACCGTCGACGATATCAGGCCGCAGATCGATCGCTTGATGAAATACAAGCTGCTGCGCGGCGTGCGCATGCAACTGCATTGGCACGAGACCCCGGCCTTCCGCTTCGCCGCCTCCGCCGACCAGGTGATCGACCCCAAGGTGCGCGCCAATGTGGCGCGGCTCAAGGACTATGGCCTCTCCTTCGACCTGCAGCTCTTCCCCGCTCAGATGAAGGACGGCCTGACGCTGGTCGGCGAAAACCCGGAGACGAATTTCATCCTCACCCATGCCGGTATGCTGACCGGCATGGAGCCGGAAACCACCGAAGCCTGGAAGGCAGGCCTGCGCACGCTTGCAGCCGCCCCCAACTTCTACGCCAAGCTCTCCGGCCTCGGCACCTTCGTCCATCGCAACGACCCGGCGCTGATTGCCTATATCGTCGACAACGCGATCGAGATCCTGGGCGCCGACCATCTGATGTTCGGCTCGAACTTCCCGATCGAAAAACTGTGGACCAGCCACGCCGAGCTGATCAAGGCGCACCGCGATGCGGTGGCCAGGCATGGTGCGGCGGCGGAGGCGGATATTTTCTGGAACACGACGGAGAAGGTTTACCGGCCGGTGTGACGCTTCACTTAACCTCGAACTGCGGATCGACCGGGATCTGCATCGCCGTCACCAGATGGTTGGTCTGGCCGGCCAGTCCGATGATCGACACCAGCTCGCCATGCTGCGCGTCGGTCATGCCCTTGGCGCGAGCCGCCGCCGTGTGCGAGTGGACGCAGTAAGAGCAGCCATTGGCGGTCGACACGGCAATGTAGATCATCTCCTTGGTCAGCGGGTCGATGGCGCTGTCAGCGACCATCACCACCTTCAACTGCTCCCAGATCCGCTTCAGCGCCGGAGGATCATTGGCCAGCCCGCGCCAGAAATTGTTGACGAAATCAGATTTGCGCGTCGCGCGGATGTCGTCGAACACGGCTTTCACGGCCGGGATTTTCTCGACCTCGGCATCGCTGAGGAGTCTTGTGGTGGTCATGGTGTGGTCCTTTCGCTTCGATCGATGAACTGGTTCGTTGAATCAAGTTTCGAGCAAAGGCGGCTAACCAGCTTCTTTGACTCAGTTTTTGGCGCGCAATAGCGTTGAAGATTAGCCGAGGCACCTAAACTTCGTCATCCACGGGCGAAGCAGGAGCGAAGCGCCGTCGCGGAGACCCGAGGATCCATTCCGTGACGTCTCGCAAAGCGTACAGCGGAACAGAATCCTGCACCGCAGCGACGCTTGGAAGTCGCGGCATGGATCCTCGGGTCTGCGCCGCGTCGCTGCGCTCCTTGCTC
>NZ_RZOM01000586.1:0-3860 GCF_003999175.1 Mesorhizobium sp. M7A.F.Ca.ET.027.03.2.1
ATAGAGATCATGGCCGGTCAGCCGCTCGGCCGACAGTTTGCGGCAAGCTTCGCGGATGACCAGCATCTCGGCATGCGCGGTCGGGTCGGCAAGTTCGCGCGTGCGGTTGCCGGCGCTGGCGACAACACCAACGCCATTGGCGATGACGGCGCCGACCGGCACTTCGCCTCGCAAGGCGGCAGCCTCGGCCTCCTTCAGCGCCAGCGCCATGAAATCGGGCCGCTTCACGCGATTTCCACTCCGATTATCTCCTCGCCACCTGACGGAGCAAGTTCGTTTCGAATGAACCGCACTTGCTCCAGGCTTTTGATTTTCGTTTGTCTTTTTGGAAAAACCGGTCTCCACTTTTCCCTGACAAACTCCAGTGATCCTGTTATTGAGCGCAGGACCTCGAAAATCGGGACTCGGTTTTCGAAAATGATCATGCGCCACATCAAAAGTGCTACAGCGTTCGTTGCGCGCCCGAAAGGATGCGCCACGCTGTAGCAGCGCAAACGGATAAAGGCCACATGGACGACAACGACAAGAAATTCCGACCCAGGAAGGGTCCGGCCAAGAGTGGGCCGAAAGCCGCGGGACCGCGCAGCCGTGATGGCGCCGCGGGCAAGGGCGGCAAGCCGTCCTTTGGCGCCAAGAAACCTTACGCACCGCGTGGCGATCGGCCGATGGCTGCCGATGGCGAGCGGCCGAAGCGCGATTTCAAGGGCGGGGACAAGCCTTTCAGCAAAGGCCCGCGTCCCGAAGGCAAGCCTTTTGAGAAGCCTGAAGGGCCGCGCAAGCCCTACGCACCGCGCGGCGACCGCCCGATGGCCGCCGAGGGTGAGCGCAAACCGTATGAGAAGCGCGAAGGGACGCACAAGCCCTACGCACCGCGCGGCGACCGCCCGATGGCCGCCGAGGGTGAGCGCAAACCGTATGAGAAGCGCGAAGGACCACGCAAGCCCTATGCGCCACGTGGCGACCGGCCAATGGCGGCCGAAGGCGAGCGCAAGCCCTATGAGAAGCGTGAAGGACCGCGCAAACCCTACGCACCGCGCGGCGACCGGCCGATGGCCGCCGAAGGCGAGCGCAAGCCCTATGAAAAGCGCGAGGGGCCGCGCAAGCCCTATGCACCGCGGGGCGACCGACCGGCTGCGGCGGCAGCGGGCGGCGAAAAGCGTTTCGACCGTCCCAAGCGTGATTTCAGTGACCGCGCGCCGCGCGACGCCGGCGATCGCCCGAAGCGTGACTTCGCCGACCGCCCCAAGCGCGATTTCGGCGATCGCCCGAAGCGGGATTTCAACGATCGGCCGCAAGGCGCGTCAGACGGCAGCTTCAAGCCACGCCCGCGTCCTGCCGAGGGCGCGGAAGAGGCAGGCGAGCGCATCGCCAAGCGGTTGGCCCGCGCCGGCCTGGCCTCGCGCCGCGATGCCGAGGAGCTGATCGCCGCCGGCCGCGTCAAGGTCAATGGCCGCGCCCTGACTTCGCCGGCCTTCAACGTCATGCCTGATGACATCATCCATCTCGACGGCATGGAAATCCCGCCGATCGAGCGCACCCGGCTGTTCCTGTTCCACAAGCCGGCCGGCGTCGTCACCACCAACCGCGATCCCGAGGGCCGCAAGACCGTCTTCGACGTGCTGCCGGCTGAATTGCCGCGGCTGATGACCATCGGCCGGCTCGACATCAACACCGAAGGCCTGCTGCTGCTCACCAATGATGGCGGCCTGTCGCGCGTGCTCGAACTGCCGGCCACCGGCTGGCTGCGCCGCTACCGGGTGCGCGTCCACGGCAAGGTCGAGGAAAGCGCGCTTGCGGGCCTGCGTGAAGGCATTGCCGTTGACGGCGTGTTCTACGGTGCCATCGAAGCCACGCTCGACCGCGAGCAAGGCACCAATGCCTGGCTGACGATCGGCCTGCGCGAGGGCAAGAACCGCGAAGTCAGAAACATTCTCGGCTCGCTCGGCCTCGACGTGACGCGGCTGATCCGCATCTCCTACGGGCCGTTCCAGCTCGATGACCTCGCCGAGGGCCATGTGCTCGAGATCAAGGGCAGGGTTCTGCGTGACCAACTCGGCGAGCGCCTGGTCGAGGAATCCGGCGCCAATTTCGACGCCGATGTCACCAAGCCATTTTCCAACAAGCCGGTGCGGCGCACGGAAGTTCGCGAGCCGGAGCCGGAGCGGCCGAAATTCACCCGCGACGGTGAGCGCCGCCCGATCGGCGAGGGCGGTTTGATCAAGAACCGCAAGCGCCGCGAAGGCAGCCGCGACGAGGCGCTGGGCAAACTGTCGACAAGTCCCGACAGAAGCGCGGAGAAGAGTTTTGGCGAACGCGGCCCGCGCCCCGAACGCAGCTTTGGCGACAAGCCGCGCGGCAATTTTGGCGACAAACCGCGCGGTGGCTTCGGCGACAAGCCGCGTGGTGCTTTTGGCGGCAAGCCAGGCGGCGGCAAGAAATCCGAGCGCGAGCAGCGGCCGATCGAGCCGCCCGGCCAGCGCAAGGCCAATGTCTGGATGGCGCCGGGCGCGCGGCCGATCGGCAAGGGCAGGGCCGATGCAGACGCAGCCAAGGCGGCTGAAGCAAAGGCGCGAAAGGCATCGTTCAAGCCGACCTATGGCAAACCGGCCGGCGCAAAGCCGTTCGGCAAGCCGCGCGGCGACCGTCCGACCAGCACACGCGGTGAGCGGCCGCGCGGCGGCCCCAAGGGCAAGTAATGCGGATCGTCGGCGGTGAGTTTCGCGGGCGTCCGCTGGCCACGCCGCGCAGCGACGCCATCCGGCCGACGACCGATCGCACCCGCGAGGCGGTCTTCAACGTGCTGGCGCATCGGTTTGCCGAGCAGTTGGACCGCGCGCGTGTGCTCGACCTGTTCGCCGGCACCGGTGCGCTCGGGCTGGAAGCCCTGTCGCGCGGTGCCTCCTATGGCGTCTTCATCGAGGAATCGGCCGAAGGCCGTGGCCTGATCCGCGACAATGTCGAAGCCTTCGGCCTGACCGGCCGCACCAAGATCTTCCGCCGCGATGCCACCGGCCTTGGCGAAGCGGGCACGCTGGCGCCGTTCGGCCTCGTCTTTGCCGACCCGCCCTATGGCAAGGGCCTTGGCGAGCGCGCCTTGCAGTCGGCGAAAGCCGGCGGCTGGCTTCGCCCTGGCGCGCTGTGCGTGGTCGAAGAGGCGGCAGTGGCGCCCTTCGAGCCGGGCCCCGGCTTTTCCGTGCTGGACGAGCGCAACTATGGCGAGACCGTCATCCGCTTTATCGAGGCGGCCTGATACGCCTTCGCGATTGGCGGTTCCTCTCCCCCGCTTCACGGGGGGCGGGGAACCGAGCACCGCCTCTAAATGACCAACAATTAACTTTGCTTGTCGCCAGTACCTTGCCTAGTCTGCAGACAGAACCGGAGCCGTTGATGACATCCAGGATTGAATGGCTGCGCGGAGCGCTGTTGGCGTCCTCTTTGGCTTTTGTCATGACCAGCCCGGTGCTGGCCGAGAGCCCCGTCTTGCCCAACACGGTTCCGGCCGAGTTCAAGGTCACGGATTTCCTGCTCGACAACGGCATGGAGGTGGTCGTCATTCCCGACCACCGTGCGCCGATCGTCACCCACATGGTCTGGTACAAGATCGGCAGCGCCGACGAGCCGCCCGGCAAATCCGGCATTGCGCATTTCTTCGAACATCTGATGTTCAAGGCGACGACAAACCATGCGGCGGGCGAGTTCGACCGCGCCATCTCCGATATCGGCGGCTCCAACAACGCCTTCACCTCTTACGACTACACCGCCTTCCACGAGACGGTGGCGCCGTCGGCACTCGAGTTGATGATGAGCTTCGAGGCCGATCGCATGCGCAATCTCATACTCACCGACGATGTCATCAAGAC